>DNWZ01000830.1 GCA_003506095.1 Planctomycetaceae bacterium
CAACTGTCAACGAACCACACAGCAAACCGACGCGGACTCGGCTTTGCGCCAGGCATCGGCGGAGCGTTTGCACATGTTGACGGGCCAAGACTTCAGTCGGGGCCATCATCACGGCCTGATAGCCATGCGCGACGGCCAGCAGCATTGCATACTGGGCGACGACGGTTTTGCCGCTGCCAACGTCGCCTTGGACCAAACGGTTCATCGGAAACTGTCTCGCCATGTCGCGGCCGACATCGTCCATCGCTTGAATCTGGTCGGCCGTCAACTCGAACGGGAAGCGATTGCGAATGCGGGCGTCGATCACCGCCGAGGGTGCCAGCGACGGGGCGGTCAGGTCGGTCGTCAATTTCCGGCGGCGGATCGCCAGTGCCAACTGCAGGACCAGCAATTCTTGAAAGATCAATCGCGACCTAGCCGCATCCAACTCGACCTGAGACGACGGTCGGTGGACTTCGCGAAGTGCGGTGGCGATTCCTGGCAATGGCTCAATCGTTGCGGAAGCCCCTTCTGGCGATTTGGGAAACGTCGCGCTGAGTCGCTGGGCGGCATCGCGGCGCAAATCATCGCCTAAAACTTCATCAACTCCAGCGGCCAATCCATCGACCACAGCAGCGAAAGCTTTACGCATATGGCTTTGTTTCAGTCCTTCCACCAAGGGATAAATCGGTAGGATGCGACCTGCGGGCACCGGCTCGTGCTCGCCAAGAATCGTCACCTGGGGATGGACAAACTCGAAACGAAAGCCGGCCAACTTGGGCACGCCCGAGACGATCACGCGGCTGCCGCGCAGAAGCGTTTCCACGCGATACGGCTGGTTGAAGAACATCAGTCTGATCGCACCTGTTTCGTTTTCGACCAACACGCCCAGCACCGATTTTCCGGCCGAACGCGACACCACCTCGACTTCGGTGATTCGTCCCACCAGTGCCGCGGGCACTCCTTCGCGAAGTTCGCCGACCTCCATCCACTGATTGGGATGTTCATAGGATCTTGGAAAAAAGAACAGCGCTTGGCCAGCGGTGCGAATCCCCAGGCGATGCAACAGAGGCGTTCGCTGGCTGCCCACACCCGGCACGAATTGGATATCGGTGCGAAACGTCATCGCTGGCGGCGACGGGTTGCCCGAATCGATGCCCACCGCAGGCGAGGGTTGATTTGAAGTTTGGGGCGGTTTGTCCACATCAGCTACTTTCGGCGTGGGATCTATATCACCAAGGCGAGTGTTTTTGTATCGTTAAGGAGCAATTGAAAAAGACGGCCCCAAATGGATTCCACGTCCATACTATAAGGGGATTGTGAGGACGAAAAGAAGATGCAGCCTAAAGTGATTCGAGACGCTGGCGAAAGGCCGCTGGTCTTGTTCAGCGATTCATCAGGAATCGTAGCAGACAAGACGTTTTTGCAACGCTCGCTATTGTTCGCCGAATTGGCGATGATCGCTTACAACGACGAAGCCGAGGTGACCCGAGCAGCCGCCGAAATCGGATTTCCGGATGTGACGTTCTTCAATAACCGAGGGGCGCAAGCGTTCCGATTCCGCAATCGCCACAACAGCGTGATCGCTTGCCGCGGCACCGAACCGAACGAGTGGACCGATATTCGAGCGGACGTCGATGCGGTGTCGGTCTTGGCCGAAACCGCTGGCAAGGTGCATCGCGGATTCAAACGCGAGGTCGACAACTTGTGGCCGATGCTAGAAACATCCTTGATGAACAACAAACAACCGGTCTATTTTGCAGGACATTCGTTGGGCGGGGCAATGGCAAAGATTTGCGCTAGCCGATGCTTGCTGTCGCACATTTCGACTAACCCACAACAACTTTTCACCTATGGCAGTCCCCGCGTCGGGAATCGATCTTATGTAAAATTTGTGACAATCGATCATTATCGGTTTGTTAACAACAATGACGTTGTCACACGCGTGCCGCCGATTTGGCTTGGATATCAGCATAGTGGCTATGAAATTTATTTTAATCGCAATGGTGATATCAAACAGTATGGATATTTGATGAAGCGACGAGACCGTTGGCGTGGCTTCTTAAAAGAGCTCGTGCGGTGGAAAGTTGACCATATTGGCGATCACAGTATCCACCGCTATTGCGAGAACTTGGTAAAAGCGGTGCTCGCTGAAAAAGAATCGATCGCCGCTGGGGGTGAACCCTACACGCCGTGCAAATTAACGATCGCGCCACCCGACGCACCCCATTGATTCCGACGCAATCGCTCAAAACGTTCAATCCGTTCGCCGCCAGGCCTCTGCTGTGGCGATTTCGACGATGAAAACAGCCTCGGAAGTATCATTCGCCTCTTTTTTGAAAATGCGTCCGATTTAGGTCTCGGTTGTGTGGCGTATTTCTGCTAGGCTTGGATTTCTGGTTCGACAGATGGTAGAAGTGCGCGGATGAGGTTATCTCTAAACCAACCATTCTTTTTCGTCTTTCCCGCTAGATTGGGTTGCCACGAGGCGACCTCGCTTCCTTCGACGACCTGGAAGCTTGTAATCAATAGGTCGAGTGTTTTGTTCTACGGAGTCGGTAAGTGGGTAAGAAACTGTACGTCGGTAACTTGAGTTACAACGTCACGAGCGCAAGTCTTGAACAACTGTTTTCAGAGTTCGGCGAAGTTCGCAGCGCCGAAGTGATCCAAGATCGTGAAACGGGCCGAAGCAAGGGCTTCGGATTCGTTGAAATGCAAGAAGACAATGGCGCCAATTCGGCGATCCAAGCTCTTCACGAACGCGAGCACGATGGCCGTCCTTTGACGGTTAACGAAGCCAAGCCACGTGAAAATCGTAGTGGCGGCGGCGGTGGTGGCGGTGGATACCGAGGCGGTGGCGGCGGCGGTGGATACCGTGGCGGCGGCGGTGGCGGCGGATATCGCAACTAATCACGCCTGATTTAATCAACATCTGATTCCGGCGCCGCGATTTCGTGGTGCCGGAATTGTTTTTTCTGCAAAAGCGGTCAACCTCGCCTGGGTTGCTTGCCCGGATGTCTCGACTCGCCTCAGGCTAGGCACTCTAACCGCAGGGAGCGGGATTTTATGGTCAAGAAGAATCAATACGGTGGTGGCTCGGGGAATCGGTCAGCCAAACGACAAGCGCGTACCGAACGCGGTGCAGAAGTTCGAGAGGTTCCCGTTTATGTTCGTAAAGAAGTTGTCGAATACGGCAAACCTTTCATTGTCATGGAAGATTCAGAAAAAAATACGTTCGCCTATGACGGTTCGGCTTGGGTCCCCTACGGCAAGTCAATCGCCGATTGCAAGGCCAATGGACAAGTCAAGGCATTGCCCCAAAAAGTAAATGGCAAAACTCGGTACGAAGTCCGACAACCGGTCGCCGCTCGGTGATCCCGATTGGGCATCTTGGTCAGTCATCTTCGCTGACCCGCCCGCCTGTTTGCTGAAATATCGATTCGACGTGCGATGCCAACATTCGCATCCATGTCGCATCGGGCTTGGGTAGAGGCTCTCCCGCAACCAAGTCTCCGTTGCTGGCCGCAAGAATGATCGCAGCCAATACGTGTTGAACATCCACCGGGCGTGATATGTAGCTCTCTAAGTCAAGAGCCAATGCGATCAGTTGACGCCCCATCGAAGCGTCCACGCTCGCCTGTCCCGCGTGATTCAACTCTATCCCGGGCACAATCGTTCCAGTCAAAATGCGACGGATTGCCATAGGCTGACCTTTTATAATCCTTCGTGAACCGTCGGAATGCGTGGACGCGATTGTCATCACAAAACGCCACCGCTTTTAGGTATAATCTGGGCTGTTCTTATGTCCTAGGATCCAACCCAACGGCGGGGCTGCGGCGATTGACAAGCGAATCAAATAACGATGCGGACAACGAGGCGACCGAGCGTGGCGTGTCGTTCTTTTCGGCTGTTAACATCGTCGTCGCCAGTATGATCGGTGCGGGCGTCTATACAACCAGCGGATTCGCGCTGGCCGATCTCGGATCGCCTCTGATGGTATTGGCCGCGTGGTCCATTGGGGGTCTGCTGGCAATGTGCGGAGCGATCAGTTACGGAGCATTGGCCCAGCGGTTTTCGGAGTCCGGCGGCGAGTATCTGTTTCTGTCACGAGCGATCCATCCGGCAGCCGGCAACGTTGCAGGCTTTGTGTCGCTGCTGTCGGGTTTCACCGGTGCGATCGCGGTCGCCGCGCTGTCGTTCGAAGCTTATATGAAAGGATTTTTTGACCAGTCCGGTGATGCTGCTGGTTGGCAATCGCTACTGTTTCGGCCTGGCATGCTCGCCTGTTTGTTGGTGTTGGCCGCAACAGTCTTGCACGGGTTCCGTGTACGAACAGGCATGTGGATTCAAGACGCGCTGGTCGTATTAAAATTGATCATGCTGGTCGCATTTCTGTTGTTCGCCGCGATTTCGCTGCAACAACCCTGGCAAGGCATAACAACAGCAATTCCGCGTCCGCCCGATTCACATCCCATCGTCCAACTAGCTCGTTCGCTCGTGTGGATCCTCTTCAGTTATACCGGCTTCAACGCCGCGATTTATATCACGGGCGAGGTGAAGCAAAGCGGCGCAACGGTACGTCGAGCGCTGTGGGTCGGCACATTGATTGTGACCGTACTCTATCTGGCATTAAACGCTGTGTTTGTTCTTGCGCCGCCATCATCGTTGGTTTTGGGAAAACCTGATATTGCAGCCGAAGCGGCCGGCTATGTCGGTGGCGACCGATTCAAATTGCTCTTTCGCATCACGATCGTCGTTTCGCTTGCAACCAGCGTGCTGTCGTTGATGCTGACCGGTCCACGGGTTTATGCAAAAATGGCCGACGACGGAGTGCTGCCGCCCTGGTTTCGGATCCGTACCGAGGTTCCCCGCGCGGCCCTTGTGGCTCAAGCCGTTTTGGCGATCGCCGCAATCCAGTTGGCGACGCTGAACGATTTATTGTCCTACCTCGGTATCACGTTGTCACTCAGTGCCACGCTCACAGTCGGATCACTGTTTGTTTTGCGTTCCAAAGGTGACGAAGTCGCGGTGCCGCTTTACCCCTGGCCGCCGTTAGTTTTCGTTGTCGGCACCCTCGTGATCACCTTAATCGCGGGGATCGATCGCCCCGCGCAATTGGTGGTCGCCGGCGGAACGCTTGCGACCGGGATTGTCGTTTATCTTTTTGGCTCGGCTAGAGAAGCAAACAATCGCGCGAAGTAGCGTTTGCGACGATTATGCCGATCTGACGTCCTGTGCTCCGTCAAGCTCACGATCTTGCAATGCCAGATTGGCCGAATCGGCCGCTAATTCCGATAGATCCGATGACAGGGACGAATGTGGTCGGCTTTCGCAAGTGCGTGCAGTCGTCGATGAAAAGAAAGGGATTCGTAAATGATGCCGAAATTAGGTTTGGGTCTGCTGCTGATCGCTGTGACTGGGAGTTCCATTTGCGAACAGACCGCGTTAGCACAGTTTCCAAACTGGAAAGCCCAACCGGTTCGTCCGAGGATCGATGTCATTCCGCCGTTGGGCAACCATTTGCCGCTTTCGTACCGTGCACGATTGAATCGGCCTTCGTACCTTGGCGGTCGCATTGCCTACACGATCGAACCGACCAGCCAGGAGGCGATGGCTTGGCAAAAAGCCCAGGAACGCGGTTACTATGCGAACCATGCCCCGCGGATGGAAACGCATTACCTCTATCCAAAACCCTGGGAAGTGCTCGGTATCGCCCCCAGACCCAAACGCGAGGATGATTCGAAAACAGGTTTTTCCCCGCCTGAAAGGCTCCCGCTGATGCCTTTAGACAATGAAACCAACCCGGCGATTGAAAGACTTGACGCACCGCCCAGGACGTCGGACGCTGCGTCTGAGCCAGTTAATGCAGCTGAGGCACTGATTCCTCGAGCCACCAATGGCTCTCGTTTGCAATTCAATCCTCCGGCCGCGTTGGAATTAGCACCGGCAATCGATCTGCCATCCAATTTGCCGGTTGAATAGTTTAGGGCGTTTCGGGATTTAGGGCGTTTCGGCTGGGATTTATGGCATTACAATGGACGCCGTTCCCAACGCCTTCCATGCCCCTCCAGGTCCGTTATGTCCGACCGGTTTGAACGCTGTGGCTTTTCCGCGCTGTGCCTTCTGCTTCTCATTTCGATCGGTGGACTTGCGCCGGATTCCTGCCTTGCTCAGCTATCAGCATCGAAAAAGTCGCAGTTAATTTCGAATGCCAATCAAGCGAAGAACAGTCTTGGCCACCGCCCTTATCCGTCGCCACAGCAGGCGGGTGAGGGCGTGACGGTCGCTGTATCGGCACTCAACGAATATCTTTTTCGTCGCACATCGGGCCAAAGAGCTGCAGATTGGCTCGACTATGTCGATGCCGACCCCTTGATCGATGCGATTGTTTCAAAGAAGTCAGCGACCGAAGTTAACAATGCCGCCCGTGAGTTACAAAGTCGATTGGTCGGTAACATCGTCGGGCTGGAGATGCCGCCATTGGTGAAGTTGCGCGAGGCCACGGAAGCGATGATCGCCGCGGGGCGTTATCCTGACCCCGATCGATCGCATCGCTGGGTGCAACAACAACTTGATTCCTTGATCAAGACGCTCGAAACGGGAGACGTAGGCAATTCCCCCGAAGACGCTGCTCGGCTGTCGCTGGTCCTTCAATTGCTTGCCCAGTCGAACCAAGTGCCAGAACTGGTATCAGACATCTACCATTCTTTTTCGCGGCCCAACTTGGTGGTCACGCTCGACGGCCGGATCATCCAAGACGCAATCGCACGCCCCGTTGACCGCTTTCGTCCGGTTCGCGATTGCATTTTAGGCACTCGCATCGTCGGCAACGGCCATCTAAGGGGCGAGCTTGTGGGGCGACTATCACCGTCAATTGGTCGGGTTCAAGTCGATCTGGTGCTGACTGGCCAATTCCTTAGCGATTCGGTGGGATACAACGGCCCGGTTCGCCTGCCCTCCGTTGGCCAAGGGGCGATCACGGCCACACGTTCGCTTTGGATTGGCGAAGATGGGGTCTCTTTGTCAAATGTTTCGTCCTCAGCGTCGTTAGACACCACGATCACTTCGATCCAGCATCCGTTGCGGATCGTTCGCCGAATCGCATCTAAGCAAGTGGCTCAAAAAAAACCTCAGGCAGACCAGATCGCTCGCGAGCGTTTCCGAAATCAGGTGGTGACCGACTTTACCAACCAAACTTCCGAGGCGGCACAACGGCTCCAGTCGGGACCAACGGGCGGTTCAACGCCATCCGCCAAACTGCCTCCCTTGAGCGATGCACAGACGACACTGAAACGATTAAACCTTTCGCCGCCCACGCGACTGATCGGATCGACGTCGCATAGCGTCTTTGCACAGGTGACTCAGCGATCCGGCAAACAACTCGCCGCCAGCACTTCGCCGCCATCGCTTGGAACTTTTGGTAATGGGATTGTCAGCGGCGATGCAACGCTGCAGGTCCATGAATCGTTGATTGATAACCTGGCGTCGACGGTGTTAGGTGGACGAACGATGACGGGCGAGCAGATCGACCAATTGATTGGCAGTGTGAAGAACACATCGATCTCGCGAGCAACGCCCGGATCGGCAATTGAACCGCCACCAGAAAAGTTCGAGATCGAGTTTGCATCGCTGAGACCCATCATTTTCGAACTCCGCGATCAGAAGATTCGTGTGGGGATTCGTGGCAATCGTTTCAGTCAAGATGGACGTGACTTGCGCAGTTCGCTTGAGATCACCGCAACCTATGAACCGATCGACATGGGTGGTTATAAGATTCTGCGCCGCACCGGAATCGTCAAAGTCGATTTCCCAGGTTCTGGGCGTATCGGCGTCCAACAAGTTGCCCAGCGGCGATCGATCCAAAAGCTGTTTAAGGATCGGTTTCCCGAAACATTGCTCAATCAACCGCTGATCTTACCGGTCTTGGCTATGGTTCCATCGCTCAGCGGCAGAGTCTATCGCGTCAGTGGCATCGACGCACAGAACGGTTGGCTGACGCTGACCGTTCGTTAAGCACTGTGCGGATGCCCCACGTCATGAAACAAACGTCGGCGACCATCGCCGCAAATCATTACATGGTAGACCGCATTGGCGTATTCGAGACGCGAAAGTCTCGGCATAAAAGTGCTTTTTGGCGTTACAAGAACGCTCGCTCCATTCTAGCTCGTCGAAAACCGAAAACCGAGCTTGACCCCAGCGCAGATCGACAGGCCGGGATCGTCATGACGGTCAATTTTTGATCGCTTACAGTCCTTCAACCGCGAATCCATCTCGGTAATCTTTCTTAAGCAGCTTGTTCGCTTCATCCAGATTCGTGACTCGCAAGTTCGCCGCATCCCACATCAGTTTCTTGTCGGGGAAACGGTTGGCAACCACGCCCAACAACAGCGATTCGGTTAACGGTCCGGCATAGTCAAAACCGGCGCTGGTGGTGCCTTCGCCCATGCATGCATTGACCCACTCGTGATAGTGGTTGCCATTTTGCACATCCGCGCGTTTCACATCGGCAAAAGTTTTTTCCGGCAACAGGATCGGTTCGCCAACGTGGGGCAGCAACATCAAACCTTTCTCGCCGACGAACAATGCCCCTTGGCCAGGCAACTGCAAGGAACCGACGTCCCATTGGGATGGTAGATTCAAATCACTGATCTTCGGTGGTGCGAAATCGCCATCGTACCAAGTCCAGATCATTTTATCGGTGGTGAACTTCGTGCCGGGGAACTCATACCGAACCACGTTCTGTTCAGGGTGCCCGACATGGGTCGGTGGTCGACAAGTGGTCATCGCCCAGTTTGGCGCGGTCAATGCAAGTGCGGCATAGGGCGTGTCAAATATATGAACGCCCATGTCGCCGAGCGTGCCAGTACCGAAATCGATCAACTTGCGCCAATTGCCTGGGTGGTAGACCGATGGCACGTAATCTCGCTTGGCGGCGGTTCCTAGCCAAAGGTTCCAGTCGAGCGTTTCTGGCGATGGTTGGACGTTTGTCGGCGCGGCACCATCGAAGCCCCAATTCTTATTGGACCAAGCATAGACATGACTGACCGGACCAATGACCCCTTCTTGAATCATCACAACCGCGCGGCGGTAGGGTGCGCTGGAATGAACTTGAATCCCCATCTGAGTTACCAAGCCTTTGGCCGCCGCAACTTCTCGCAACTTTCGTGCTTCGAAAACCGCATGGGTTAAAGGTTTTTGACAATAGACGGGTTTGTTGTTCTGCATCGCCATCATGGCTGCTGGCGCGTGGGTATGATCTGGCGTTGAAACGACAACGCCATCGATGGAACTGGCCATCTTGTCAAGCATCTCGCGATAGTCGCTGAATGTCTTTGCGTTGGGATGCTTTGACTGCGCTTCCTTTAATCGATTGGCGTCGACGTCACACAGTGCCGCCACTTCGACGCTGCCGTGCGAAGCGATTGAGTTCAGGTCCGCGCCGCCCATGCCGCCGACACCGATGTGGGCGGTGCGCCATTTACCGTTCGGCGCTGCAGACCCGGCGACCGAAGGCAGCAGACTTGCCGCAGGTATGGCAAGCCCCATTTGCAGAAAATGACGACGCGTAGGACGAAAGCGAGGCGATTGAGGATGCGACATTGCAGATGGCTCCGAGAGGTTTGGAAGGAAAGCGAGGTGGGCAGAGGGCGTTGAGTGCGCTCCCACCAATGATAAACTGCGCCGCCGGTGGTGTGTGTGTGTTCGTGCCTAAGTTTAAGTGCGAATCGACTATTTCCGCCGTAGAGCTTCCCGAGTGCGGATTGCGCCCTCCAGTCGCAGTCAATCTGAACGCGTGTGGCTTGTCGTCGCACAATCCCGCTGCGGGATGGATGGTCGGTACTTATCGAATGTGCGAATCGATATGCTGAAAGTATTCTGTTTTCAAACCGCGATCGATTCCACCTGGAGATCCAAAGATGACCCGCAGCATTTATGACCGTAAAGTGTCAGACATCATGACGCGAGATGTTGTCACCCTCGAAGCGGGGGGCACAGTCCACGAAGCGTTGACGTTGATGGGCGAGAATCGCGTGTCGGCACTTCCGGTGGTGGATCAAAAAGGTCGCTGTGTCGGTATTTTGTCCGCTACCGATTTGGTCGATATGACGCGCGACGTCGACGACGACTTGTATCATTTGGACTTGGTCGATTCAACATCGCGGCGATTTTTGATCGATCGTTTATCGCATACCTTGGGCGAAGAAGCGATCGATACATACATGTCGGAATCGTTGACGACCGTGTTGCCAGATTCATCACTCGCCAACGCGACCCGAAAGATTTTAAAAGCTGGTATCCACCACTTGCCCGTTGTCGATGAAAACGATCGCCTGGTGGGAATCGTCTCGTCAATCGATATTTTGGCCGAGTTCGTCGATGCCGCGCCGCAGTAGTTCGATCGAGTCGCCTCCAAAGGGTCAGCCCCCTTTTCAAACAAAGCCGAGACTTCAAGAGCACTGAAAATGAAAGCTGCGTACATCCATCAAACCGGTTCGCCTGAAGTGATTCAGGTGGGTGATTTGCCACGACCTGAACTACAGCCTGGCCAAGTGTTGGTGCAGGTGCATCGCGTGGCGGTGAATCCGATTGATACTTATATCCGCAGCGGTGCCGTAGCGATGCAGTTACCCGCTGCCTTTGTCATCGGATGTGACTTCGCCGGTGTAGTCAACGAGGTTGGTGAGGGCGTAAGCGGGTTCAAAGTCGGTGATCGGGTTTGGGGATCCAACCAGGGTTTGCTCGGTCGCCAAGGGACATTTGCAGAGTACATCGCCGTCGATCAAGAATGGACTCATCATTTGCCCGAAGGCGTTGCGTTTGAAGATGCCGCCGCTGTGGCACTCGTAGCGATCACCGCGCACCTGGGGCTTTTTCGCGACGCCAAATTGAAGGCGGGGGAAACGATTCTTGTGATCGGCGGCACCGGTGGCGTCGGGTCGATGGTCGTGCAAATGGCGAAACTTGCTGGGGCCAGCGTGATTACAACAGCGGGCAGCGACGCAAAGGCGGCGGCGGCTCTCGCACTGGGTGCGGATCACGTGATTTCCTATCATAAAGAACCGATCGGCGAGGCGGTCGCTCGCTTGGTTCCCGATGGGGTAAATGTCTTTTGGGAAACGCGACGCGAACCCGACTTTGATCTCGCGGTTGCGGCGATGGCGCCACGCGGGCGAATGGTTTTGATGGCCGGACGCGACGCTCGGCCGCCATTTCCGGTCGGCCCGTTTTATGTCAAAGAATGCTCGCTTCACGGCATGGTGATGTTTAAAGCGTCGCCAGATGAAATTGCCCAGGCGGCGAAAGATATCAACCAGTGGCTTGCAACCGAGCAGTTGAAATCAAACATCAGTGTAAGATTGTCGCTCGACCAAGCCGCGCAATCACATAGCATGCAAGAAGCGGCGACGCTCCATGGCAATTCGACCTTGGCGGGAAAGATTGTCTTGTCAGTGAACGAAGCCTAGTAAATCCAGATCTCGCCTCGTCCACCGCAAGTCATATCGCCCAATGAGCGGGATATACTTGATCGCAGCGCGGCGGCTACGTTCGGCAATCGGGCCTCGACATCGTTTGCAATGATAGACGCGATGCTCAGACGCTGTGATTCAGGTGGCGTGAATCGCAACGGCGAAAACGATGTACCACTGGGAACGATGACCGTGCCGCGATGCATGCCGACGGCCAAACCACGATCGATGCGTCCCGTCGTGATGATGGTCCCAGCAACGATGTCGCAACCGAGATAGGGTCCGCAATCTCCCTGTATCATCATTGTGCCACGGCGCATCCGATATCCCGCGTATTGGCCTGCGTTGCCGACGATATGAATGGTTCCGCCACTCATTCCGCTACGTCGCCCATGCAAGGGGCAACCGAGATCGTCACCGACGTTTCCGATCACATGCAGAATACCGCCGCGCATTTGTTCAGCGGTTTTATTGCCCGCATTTCCGTGCAGATGCACTTCACCACCTGATAACCGCGACGCAAAACCGTCGCCTACATTCCCTTCCACAAACAACTTGCCGGTCGACCATCGGTTGCCAATGTGATGCAAGTGAGCAAGGTCACCTCGAATGACAACTCGATCGTCTGTTCGTGGCTGGACATTGAATAGGTCTTGAACCAACATCGCATGCTTGCCGGCAATCACAGGCAATCGCAGTTGTAAGATTTCTGTGATCGGTTCGGATGCGAACTGGCCGCCCAGCAGTGACGCATCAAGGTGTACATTGGGATTCGTACGCAGGGTAAGAGTCATGCCGGTCATTTCATCACCTCAGCCAAGTGGAAATGATGACGCCCAAGTTTGCCGCCGTAGTTGCCGGCCGTGATGCCAACCAATCCGTCAACGCCAACGCTTTCGCAAGCCGCTGTGATGCCAACTCGCATCGCCAGTGCGATCGACTCGAACGTCATTCCATCGATCACGATTTCCAGAATCGCTTTGACTTGATCATCGAACGGCTGGGCGACAACGCCGCGCAGCGTGGGACAAAACTCCTGGTTGGTTGAAGCGAATAAGCCGCTATACTTCGATCCGACTTTACTGCCGCTGCGAGTCGCACCGCCGGGAAAGGGCGTAATGACGTCAGCCAATGGCGCGATCGCTGCGGCCGCAGCGCGACACGCCACCGATACGTCTGTGAGAGTACGACCCAACAGTAAAAAATTACCTCCGCCGATCGCATCGACGCGTCCGGTGTCTTGTTCACATAAGAACTCGCCATCCATCACCGGGATTCGCCAATACCTTCGACTATCAACCAATTTACTAATCTGATATCCATCGCCGAAATAACGCAATTGTTTTCCCAGTGCGATTCGTTTGTCGCTTTGGATACCAGCGAACAATGCGGTTGTGGGGCATGTCAGCACACACTGGCCAGCGCGGCGAGGGATCTGTTTTTCGAGTTCTTTGCTGGAAACGGTAAACGCCAGAATTGCTATCCCTGGCCGACCGTCGGGCGTCTCCTCGGGCGACAACTCACGCTCAACTGCGATTTCGATTCCGCACGCGATCACGCTGGTTCCAAACCCAGTCATTGCGGCCGCCGCGTCGCGTGCCCAGTCGATGGTTTCGGCAGTGATGATCAATCGCGTCGCTTTCATGTCGAAAGCTTCGGCAAAAGTGTCCTCGATCGGTACGCCGGCAACTTGCAACGACATTGCATTAAACCTTTGTCCTGCAAGGATGAATCACCGGTCGCGACCCGACATGGGATGCGAGTTCATCATCGGTAATCACCAGATTATGAAAAGAAAACGACGCGTGCTTGGCATGCATCGCCGCGAACTGGGTCACTGATTTCGGATCAAAAAGCGGACGAACCGTATGAGTTACTTTCGCCGCAGGTGACGTATTCATCGTGTTGTCTTCAAGGCTTGTTCGGTCCAGCACTTCACCGCGGCGAATCACATACAGCGGCGTCTTAAACATGGTTTCGCGATTCTCGTTTTCTTGATAGACAACGATATCGGCGACCGATCCTGCGGCGAGAGTGCCTTGGTCGTGAAGCCCCAATATTTTCGCGGGCGAGGATCGTGTCATGATGGCGATTTCATCCAGCGAGTATTGGCGATCGATCCCGGTCAGTTGGCTGGCGGCCGATGCATCCGGATGAATTTCGGAGATCGCCGTTTCGCGAAACGACCGGTCCATCAGCAAGCGAATCAAGTGCGGATAAGCAGTAAACGGTCCGCCGTTAGGATGATCGGTTGTCAAGAATACACGGGCCGGATCGCCGATCATCAAAAACAGTTCCAGTCCGATCGCCCATTGCAACGAATGGACAAATTGTCGATTGCGATACCGAAACGGCACCGCCCCACAACCGGCTTCGCATTCAATATCAACAAGTGCTGACTTTCTTGGACGACCAAGTTTTATGTTTGCGTATTGATGCATCGTGTCGCCGCTGATCGTAACGGTTTGCCCAAACATAATTTGGCCGACATCGATCGTTACATTCGAGTTTTGGCGGACGGCTTCGGCCAATTGGGCTGCGCCCGATGCAAATCGTTTTCCATCACCACCTTCATAACTGTGGAATTGCGCATGAGTGATATGAATCGGCAATCCGTCGGCCGCGGCGATCGTTGCCAGTGTGCTGCGGATGTTGCCAGGGACGCCCAGGTTGCTGCAGTGGACGTGCAAGGGATGTGGTAAACCGATTTCATAGACCGCGCGGGTCAAGCGGCGAATTACGGTCGCCGGTGTGACACCATATTGAGGATGAACGGTATCGACATCCATTTTTCGGACGTTGAACTTGAAGGCGTCGATACCGCCTGCATTGACGACTTTCACGCCGATCGCCTGCGTCGCCGTGACGACGAAAGCGACATAATCATTGATCAACGATTGAGGCGAATCGCTGGCAATTAACTCCAAGAGAACACGATCGTTTCCCAACAAAACGTATGCAGCAGTATCCAGGTGCGGCGTATCTGCCATTTCCGCATGAGCCTGTCTGGCGTTGCAGGCGAGCATCGCAGGTTCAACCGCGACGGTGTAACCCATTCGCAAATAAGCGTCACCTGCGGTACGAGTCGACGGCAGGAAATCACAAGGCATCGAATCGGGCATCAGCATTCGTGCCAGCGTTACTTTACCACCACCGATATGTGTGTGCAGATCGATCCCGCCAGCCATCACGACACAACCCGTGCAGTCGATCGTTTGATCTGCCGTCGCCTGCAAACGCGTGGCAGTATCGACAGCATTCAAGGCAACGATTCGGCCGTCTTGAATATAAAGATCCTGCGATACACCGCTGGAATAACCCGAAGCAGGATCACACAATCGTCCCCCGGCAAGGCGGATGAGCGTCATATCCGAGTTCCTTTGCTAGATCAACGAATCGAGTTCGTTGGTCAAATCGGCAAAACGGCGTAATGTCGTTTGCACCGGTTCAGGACTCGCCATATCAACACCCGCAGACCGCAACAAATCGAGCGGATCGAGGCTGCAACCACCTGAAAGGAAACCGAGATAATCCTTCAGTTCCTGTTCGCCACCTTCGAGTACTCGTCTTGCCAGTGCGACCGCAGCGCTCAAACCGGTTGCGTACTTGTATACATAAAAGGCTCGATAAAAATGTGGGATACGGAAACATTCCAATTCCAATTCCTTGTCGACAACGAACTCAGGGCCAAAATAGGCGTCCAGCAGTTCTCGGTAGACCGATCGCAAAGACTGCACGGTCAACGGTTCGCCGGCTTCGGCCATCTCATGAGTCCGTTTCTCAAATTCGGCGAACATCGTTTGCCGAACCAGCGTCGCTCGAATGCTGTCGAGTTCGTTATTGATCAAAAAAGCACGCTCCGAATCGTCGGCCGCATTCTTCATCAGATGCTCGGCCAACAATTGCTCGTTAAACGTGCTGGCGACTTCAGCAACAAAAATCGTGTAATTGTAGTATTGGAACGGCTGGCTTCGCGATGAATACCAACTGTGCATGCTATGGCCCGCTTCATGAGTGAGCGTGAAGACGTCGTTCAGCACTTCCTCTTTGAAGTTCATCAAAATGTAAGGATCGCCATCGAACGAACCGCATGAGAACGCGCCGCTTTGCTTGCCACGATTGGGAAAGCGATCAGACCAACGGCCACGGAGCCCTTCACTCAGTACACCGACATATTCCGATCCCAACGGTTGCAGCGACGTCAAGATAACGTCAACCGCTTGGTCCCACGTATGATGTTTTTTAATACCACTGAGGATTGGGACATAAGTATCATAATGGTGCAGATCGTCGAGCTTCATTTTGCGGCGGCGAACATCCAAGTACTGATGAACCGCTGGCAGCGAGGCACGAACCGAAGATATCAGACTGTTGTATACGTCGGTTGGGACGTTGTCAGGAAACAGAGATGATTCGAGGCTCGACTTGTAATTTCTGGCTTTGGCGTAATAGACATCACGATGAATGCTGCCGGTCAGCGTCGCGGCCAGTGTGTTTTCGTGGTCGCTGAATTGCTTGTAATACTGAGTGAACGCGGTGCGGCGGACGTCGCGCGAGGGGCTGATCAACAATTGTGCGAACGTCGCGTGTGACAGCTCGATTTTGCGCCCCTCATGATCTTCGACGACTCCGAATCGCAGGTCAGCATCGTTCAGTTGACGAAACGCGTTGTTCGCAGCAGACGACATTTCGCCTTGCATCGCCAGCAAGCGTTCTTCGCGGTCGGACAATGTATGCGGACGAAAGCGGAGCATGCGATCGAGCTGCAAACGATAAAGCGCCAACCGTGGGTCGGCCATGAACGACGCCATCGTGGTTTCGTCGATCGCCAGCAATTCTGGACGCATGTAGCTGGCAGCTTGGGAGGCACGCATCGACAGGTTTTGGAACCGCGACTTGGTGGCTTGAAAGTCACTGTTTCCCTGATCTTCGGTGGTTTTCAGAAACGCAAAGGTCCCTAGTCGTTCGGCCAATCGATCAAAACTGCTATCGAAATCGAGTGCCTCGACCAACGTTCCGACCGACTCCCCCAGCTTTCCGCGATACTTTTCAAAACCCACGATCATCGAGTCGAGCTTCGTAAAATCGCTTTCCCATTGCTCCTGGGATGCGTAAAGACTGGACAAATCCCAGGTATCTTCGGCAGGAACGTCTTTGCGATCGGGCAGGGTGGCGGTACTCATCGACATGACCAGCGGGGGAATGGAGACGTGTGTTAAGCAAGCTGTGGCGATGTATCCGCGGATATGCAGTGTCCTGCGATACATTGCTGCGGCATTGTAAACGTCTTACCCCGGCAGCGGAACGACGGACAAAGCGTCGGTTCCGCCGCTGCAAATCATCATCATGGTCGTCGACGACGCAAATCGCCGGTCAATCCTCAGCGCGACTGCCGTCCCCACACATTTTGACGATTTTCGGATCGAATCGCGCCAGTGTATCAACCAAGTCCTGTTGCTGTGCCATCACGGTGTCAATGTCCTTGTAAACACCGGGAACCTCGTCAGAGCCGGCGGAGATAACATGGATACCTCGGGCGAGCAAATCTTTCTGGACGGCTCCCCACGTAAAGTGTCGCTTCGCTTCGGTGCGGCTCATCCGTCGCCCCGCACCATGCGACGCCGACGCGAAACTTTCGGGATGTCCTTTTCCACGAACCACATACGCCGGCGACCCCATCGATCCAGGGATTACGCCCAAGACGCCTTCACCGGCTGGCGTAGCACCTTTTCGATGAACGACCAGCTCGCGATCGCCATGCATTTCCTTCCAAGCAAAGTTATGATGATTTTCAACACCCGCGATCACTTCTGTGCCAGCTAGCTGGCTGACCAAACGATGAATCACATCGTGATTGGCTGCCGCGTAATCACCCATCAGGTTCATCGCCTGCCAGTACTCTTGGCCCTCTTGGGTTTCTAGTTCCAACCAAGCCAGACGTCCGCATTCCGCATATCGACGTGGTAAACGTGCTCGCGCGATGTTGCTGTAAGTATCACAAACGGCTGCACCGACACCGCGACTTCCACTGTGGCTTAGCAAAGCGACATAACGCCCTGGCGCGAGCCCCAATTCGTTGACGGTTGCTGCGGTTTCCACGCTGCCGAGCGATTCTGTTTCGTCGCCGATGGTCAGCACGCCAAATTCCACGAAGTGATTCCCTGAACCGGACGTTCCGAGTTGTCGCCACGCGCGGTCGCGGTGTTCACGAGTCACACGAGACACGGTCCAATCCTGGTCCATCACATCGTGATTTTGCGGCCGTTCATGAACGCAGCCGACTCCGAAACGGGTTCCGCCTTCGATCGCCTTGCGATAACGATCATAGTCCGTTGCGAGCGTTTCCGGGTCAGCGTCCAGCACGGACAGCTTCATTCGGCACGCGATATCGACACCAACGGCATAAGGAATCACGGCGCCTTCGACGGCTAAAACGCCGCCGATTGGCAATCCGTAGCCCACATGGGCGTCGGGCATCAGCGCCGCGCCGCGCACACCCGGCACCGCGCAAGCTTGCCGCATCTGTTCGTGCGACGCCTGGTCGATATCCGTTCCCCAAGTTCGGTAAAAAACCGGGTTATGCGGAATGAACGCTCCGACCTGGCAAAGCGATTCGGCGAGAGGCCCGAAGTGATGGCAGTCGGTGTGTTGCGATGGGTTGGCGACAACCCTCGAGATCGCTTCCTTGATTGCCGCGCCTCGTAACTCGCGGGTCTTTGCCACCGCTTGAATGCACTGCAGCGCCGCCGAGAAGCACTCGTCCGGCACACCGATTTCACGCAACTGTTTTGTTCGCATCGTTCTCTACACGCTCCCTGGGTCGACTCAGAATTGAGATCGATTCGCAAGCATTCTAGAGCAAGGGTGGACGACGGGGTTCACTCCCACCAACGATTTCGATTGGTTTATTCGACTAGCACAATTGGCAACGAACGTGCGAGTTCGCGGAACGCATCCGACAACTGCTGGGCATTTGTTGTTCGATAATACTTTCCACCTGTGATCTCGGCGATGGCTGCCATGTCTGGATGATACCCGGTCATCATCGATACCGTATGAACCACGATTCCGGCGCTGCGGGCATCGTGCGCAGAATCGATCGGGTTTCGGCCTTCGTTCCATTGCCCATCCGTCATCAGGATGACCACCTTGCTTGAGAACGATCCGACATCTGGATCGGTCAACGAAGCCACAGCGTCATCGAGACCTGCGGCAAGGTTGGTTCCGCCCATCATCGGAATTGATCCCAGAGTGTTGATCGCTGCTTTCACGGCCGTTTTATTGGTCAACCAGTCATGCTCTAAGTGCTTGGGAACCTTCTTGTCCTTCCTTGACTTCTGATACTGCGTGAAAGGCGAAATCGGCATCTGATAATCTGCCGCCCATGTCACCAATCCGACACGAGGGGCGGGGTTAAAGTTTCCGGCTTCGTCTAAAAACACGTCAACGGCCTGCGACAACACGGCCCAGCGGCTCCCTACTGGGTTTGGCGGTGACAAGTGATTTTGCCACATTGCCCCCCAGGCTGTGAAACTGCTTAACAGCGGATTGTTTGGCGGGTAAACGAAATCGGTTCCCGACATGTCAAAAAGCATTGACCCCGAACGGTCAATACTTAAGCAAACCGCGACATCTTGCTGACCAGCGGTTGCGGAATAAGAAGGCGTAAACGACGATGTGCCCAGCACCGATCCGAAGAACAGCGAGACGGCCGAATGCACAGCGTCGCCTCCTGTCTTTGCGGCGATTCGAACCGCGTTGGGCTTATCCAAACTGGCTACGAACCCCCAATCTCCGGATTGATTCTTCACCAACTTGCCGATCGTTACATCCGACGGCCTGAGCTGAAAGGATTGGCCGCCCACCTTATTGGCCGCAGCATAGTTGACTGCTGCTTGACGAGCACTGTCGACGTTTTCGGTTCGCGACAACGCCTCAACCCCGGCCTTTGCAGCCGCATCGGTTGCGATGCGCAATTCGGTTTGCACGAGCCCCATGTAAGCAAAGTCGATTGTGATCGCCGCCATGATTGCGAATACAGACAGCATAATCGCGATCAAAGCCAGAGAACTGCCTTGGCGATTCTCGTTTCGAAGCTTATTCATGATTTGGGATTGTACCATAATGCTATCTTCTTATTGGGTAACATGTGGCGGTTGGGTTTCGGAACAAAGTTGAAGCGACCGAGCTTTGCTTTCAATGCTTTACCATACTGACTTGCTGTGCCATCATTTGTCCGCTAATCAAGCCAGTTACATGCGTGGAGAGAGCGTTTTTCGGTGCTTCGACACGGACGGTAATCATCACGCCCCTGGCCGTCGATGACGACAATTGCGGGGTTACGGATACGCCGTAGTTCGGAATACCACGAGCTTGCATAATCTGTGCAACGCGATCGTTCACCTGGCCCATTGTCGCCCCAGGACGAGCCGCTTCTCGTGCACCTTCGTAACTGGCAAATGACAACGTTTGTGCTAAGAAAATACTGTTCGCGACTTCGATTGAACCGAAGACTAACAACACGAGCAGTGGTAGTGTTATTGCCGCTTCGACCGCAGCAACAGCCCGTCGGGCCATACCCTTTTGTTTGTCGAGAAACGGATCCCTTGACGCTCGCTTTCCTTTGACAACCACGTCTCGAATCAATCCGAACGAAGACTTCCGCTGAGTGTGTTCAATTGACATCATCGGCATGAAAAACGAATGCGTATCGGTCTCAGTGATTTGCAGTTGCGATTGACATGAGGCATCAACCGGTGAGCTCGGCTCACATTCTGGAAATTAGTTTTGATAAGAGATAGCGACCGCAGGGGGCTCACCATTGCACCGACTGTTTCGGTCAATAACCAACGGCTAAGGCACTGTGCGCGTCTACTACCTGACTTAGAAAATCTAGGTCACAAAATTGATTTGTGCGCACCGAATCAGAATTTTCGGTAAAGAAGGTCGGGATCGACTGTTTTCCAGAAGTCTGGTTACGCTGCGCGACGGCCTTCGCTTTCCGCATTTGTCGAACCAGCGATCAACGTCTGTGTCGTTGGTGCGTTTTTCGCCCCGGATTTAAGCTTGGATGGGCCATTAGGCACGAAGATGTTGCGGTTGATCGGATTCAGTAGTATGAGGAAGGCGATAGAGCTGATCGCGTACTCATTGATTTCGCCGCGTTTTCTTGCCGGGCTGGTTTCAACGATTGCCACAATCGCAAGGATTGCTAAAGCGTGATAAATGCGAGGCACGGGGATCGCAAATCGGTTTACCTGCTTTGCAAAACGAGGTGACCTGCGGCAGATCAGGCCGAGCGCAAACAGGTAACCGACC
>DNWZ01000600.1:0-8132 GCA_003506095.1 Planctomycetaceae bacterium
GCATGGACAACGTGTGAATCCCAGATTTTTTCCAGCATCGTTCGCGGGCTGGAAGACGCATCAGCGGGTGCGGGCATGAACGGGCAAATCAGATGGGGGGTAATTATCAGTGGAAACTTCGGCGCTTGCCGCAGTTCATTCGCTCAGCAGTTTAGCTAACAGATCGCAAAATGGGCAGGGTCGCATTTGCCAGGTCGCGACTTTTTAAAGCCAGACCTGCTTAGTTCGTGCGCTCGTTCATGGTTTACTATGACATTATGATTTCCCAACACATTCCACCGCTGACCGAAACGAGTACGTCGTCCATCAATGCCGGCGATGCCGGCGGCGACGAAAAACGAGTGTGCGTCGCACTGGCCGGCGCCGGGGTCGTGGGCAGGGCGATTCTGGTCGAGCATGCCCGCGTCGGGATCGATACGCTGTTGATCGATATCAGCGAAGCGGCAATCGATCTGGCGGTCCGCCAAACGCTGGCTGCCGTACCGACACTTCAGGCGACCAAGTGTGCTAGCCCGATTGGTGGTCTAGTCGCCGTGCGAATCGAAAAAGCCAATTCAACACCGTCGTCGCCGTGTTTGCTGATCGAGTCGATATCGGAAAATCTTGAACTGAAACAGCGTTTCTTTGCTTCGGCACGCGAGGCTCTCGGGCCGACATGCGTTCTGGCAACCAACACGTCCAACCTGAGCGTTGGCGATATTTTTGCCTGCTTGCCCGACGACGCAAACTCGCTTGGCCTGCATTTTTTCATGCCCGTCGACCAGCGGCCGCTGATTGAAGTCATCCGCCGGCCACAGACGTGCCATCCCGCGATCGAGATTTGCGAAGCGGTGGCCGGACGCCTTGGCAAGCCGCTGCTATCGACGGCCGACACCCCCGGTTTTGTCGTCAATCGGTTGTTGGCCCCCTACTTGAACCAGTCGCTGCTGCTGCTTGGCCGCGGCGCGGCGACAGAAAGTGTCGCTGCGGCGGCTAAGACATTCGGAATGCCGCTTTCCCCCCTGGCGTTGATCGACTTGATCGGGATTCGCACCGCGTTTGATTCGGGCCGGGTCTTTTGGCGGCATTTTCCCAAACGCATCGATCCGGCGCCGATCCTTTCGGGGATGATCAAAGCCAAACGCTTGGGGAAAGATTTCGGCGGCGGCTTTTATCACGACGATCGGTCGATTCACCCGGCAGCGATCAGCGTCATTGAGCGTTATCTTCGCGACGAAACGCTGTGGAACGAGGACGATTTGTTGGAATGTTTGACGATCCCGATGTGGATCGAAGCCGCTGAAGTGCTGGCCGCTGGCGTGGTCGACTCATTCGAACAAGTCGAAACCGCGATGCGTGGCGGGCTGGGATACCGAAACCCAGCCGGTTTTTTCGGCTTCTTTGATTCTTTGGGCCGCGACCGCATTTTGCAGCGAATCCGAGCGAGTATCGGCCAACCGGCTCTTGCGACCGCCCCAGCGCTGATCGACAGGCTTGTCGATGGCGATTGCCCGTCCGCCGCGATCGCTCGCTATGCCCAGGCCGCTCGCCAAGCATCGCCGCTCGATCGCCCATCGCAACCTGCGGCTTCCCGGGCATGAGCGACGGTATGCGAGTGACACAAGTTTCGATCCGTAGTTTGTTGCTGTTGGTGGCGCTGGTCGGGTTTGCGATCAGTTATGCGATCAATTTTTCCCGCATGCGAACGGCCGAATCGGAACTCGCCAAACTGCGCGACGAGGTCGGATATCTGCAACCGAGCGATACCAGCGAAGTCGCGGCGGTGCGAGTGTTGGCAGATGAACCGTTGACCTGGCAAACGCGAGTGCGGATTCCTGCCGGCCAGTCGTATCGGATGGTTTACAGCGGACTTTGGACAGCGGCGAAACAAACACCGGAGTGGTTTGCAGCTCATCCGATGCGTCCCGGTGAATCGACGATTATCGTGCGAGTTTTGAAAGACCCACGCGATGATCGCTGGAAGATGTCGACGATCATTCGGCATGCAGACGGCGTTTCACGAATCGCTACCGCGTTACCCGACGAGATATCGAGCGTCTTTCGCGGTTCGCATGACGTAATCAGTGCCGGTGTTGGACGCCAAACGGTGACGCGCCCCGCCGGTGAATCGCTTCGTATAATCGACGAAAGATTTTTCGCCGGCAATTCGATGTTGCTGTATGGTGACCGTGGACCGAGCGAAGACATGGTGGGGGTGTTTGTTGAACTGCAAGCCGACAAAGGGCAGGTCATTAACGCTGCTCAAAACGATTCCGATAACAACTGATCACAACCTAAAAGACAACTGCCATCCAACATGGACGACAGCCCTGAAATCGAAGATCCGCTCGTGACCGCTGTCCGCAACGGCGATACCCACGCTTGGCAAACCTTGATCGAACGATTCGAAGGTCGTTTGTTGGCATTTGCCCGCACCCGAATCGGCGACCGGGAATCGAGCGAAGACATTGTGCAGGAAACGTTTGTCGGGTTCTTAACAAGTCTGCCGAATTACGACTCGCGACGACCGCTGGAAAGCTATCTCTTTTCAATCTGTGCTTATAAGATTGCCGACCACCTTCGTCGACAAGGGCGGCGTCCTGTCTTACAAGTCGGCCATGGCGGCGAAGCAGACGACCCGACCAGCGGAATCATCGGCGGGCGAGTCGCCAGTTCGATCGCCCGCAGTGTCGAACGCAAGCGGCTAGAAGAAACAGCCATCGTTAACGCGATGTCTGAATCAATCGCACGTTGGAAACAGAAAGGCGAATGGACCAAGCTGCAATGTTTGGAACTGTTATTGGTCGTCGGATTGCCCAATCGCGACGTTGCTGAAAAAACGGGACTGACCGAACAACAAGTCGCCAATTATAAGAGCGACTTCCTGATCCGTTTGAAGTCAACATTAACGCGAGCCGGATTGGACAGTGAAGTTTTTCCGGAGTTGCAAAAATAGTAGGCACACTCCGTGCATCGTAACGAAAAAACTGCGTGCTAGAGCGTAATGCCTAGCACACCAAAACTGATTGCGAAACACGGGCACAAGGCCCGGCTTCGCTCAACGACGGTCGGACGATGCTGATCGCCAGAACCGAATCGCCCCTTTCATGGTCCGCCCGCCGGAGTGGGCGATGACAAATTAAGCCAATGACCATTACCAGTGCCAATGGGTGTTTAGCCCATTTCATAGCCGAGGGGCGACATAGCATTTCGCGAGGTGATGGCAAGAAAAAACCGCAGAATCGATCACTCGATCCTGCGGTAAGAATTCGATCGGAATTGACTGACCCGAGGGGATCTTACAGTTCCCAACCAGCGCGATATTCGCGTTGAACGAACTGGTTGACTTCGGGACGATTCGCACTGGTCAACGTCTTGGCGTCCCATTCGATGCGTTGGCCTTCGCCGGCGCGAAGGGCCAAGTTGCCAACAAGAATCGTTTCGGTCAAGCGACCAGCGTATTCAAAGTTGGCCATTGGGCCGGGCTCGTATTCGCCCTTGATACTCGAAACGAATTCCCATTTTTGACGCTGGTCATTACCAGCCTTGAAAGGAATCCGCGGAACCGATTGCTCGGGCAACTTGAAGTCAACATACTGGTTTTCTGGCAACAGCATGTACTTTGCACCATAATCGTCTGGTGAAAAGAGCAAGCCTTTGCTGCCGACCAAGACAGCGCCGCTGGTCTTCTGCTTTCCATCACGCTGCGCTTGAACGCGTTTTTGGAACGATTCGGGCAACTTGCTGATGATGTCATCGCTGGGCAGGTTTCCGCCGTCATACCAATAGAAACTGCAGGCTGGCAAGTTTCCACGCTTGGGGAATTCAAACTTGATTGTCGAGCTGCCTGGGAACGTTTCGTTCTCATAAATGCCAGGATTGCTGACTGCCGTAACGGCGATCGGGTCCCACAACTGCAATGCCATGACCGACAAATTGGTCGTATGGCAAGCCATGTCGCCGAGGGCACCTGTGCCGAAATCGATCCAACCTCGCCAGTTAAACGCGTGGTAGGCACCTTGCTTAAACGGTCGCATCGGTGCTGGGCCGATCCATGCGTCCCAGTTCAAGCCTTCAGGTACCGGATCCGAGCCTGCGGGGCGTCCTTGGCCTTGAGGCCAAACCGGACGGTTGGACCAAATGTGGATTTCCGAAACGTCGCCGATAGCGCCGCTGCGGATCACTTCAACCGCTTCACGCAGACCGTCTTCGCTAGTCCCTTGATTGCCCATTTGCGTAACCACGCCCATCTCAGCGGCGATTTCACGCATCATGCGAGCTTCGCGGATCGACCAAGTCAGTGGTTTTTGGCAATAGATATGCTTCTTCATCCGCATCGCTTTGATCGCAGCAGCAGCGTGCGTGTGGTCAGGCGTGCTGACGGTGACGATGTCGCACTTATCGCCCAATTTATCCAGCATTTCGCGGAAATCGGTGAACTGTGCCGCATCTGCGAACTCGCGAGCCTTCTTTGTCAGCGTCCCTTGATCGACGTCGCAAAGGCCGACGATCTTAACACCTTGCTCGGCAATGTGACTGGTATCGCTGCTGCCCTTGCCGCCAACACCGATGCACGCAGCCGCAAGTGACTGCAACGCTGAAGCCTGGACTTTGGTAACGGCCGATGTGCCGAGCCAAAAACCAGCCCCGGCAGCCGCAGACTGCCCCATGAACTGCCGGCGGGATGGCTTACCCGCACTGAAAATTTTCTTAGTCACGAACAATACCTCGAGATGAACTACATTGGAGCTGGAAACGGAATCCGCATCGCTATCCTAAACTAATGGCGGATCCTTTGACAATCAAGCAGTTGCTAAGGCTTTCGTATCCTCCTTTTGTTGCACGATCGCACCTTATTTTCTAATCTCTGGTGGATTAAACGCTGCTAAGCACCCGATTCCACCTCGAAGGTGGGATTTGACTATAGCCCACAATCCGGCAAAATCCCCGAGAAAACCTTTCAATGAAACTCGACTTTCAACTCGCATCCACAGTCAATGGTTCGTATGCCGCCTTATTTCGTGCTCCTTTTGGCTTCGGTTTTCTGCCCAGAAGACTGTCGCCAATGGTCTTGGCAAGCCTGTTCGTGCTGACATTTGGCTGCAACCGAAAGGCACCTGACGCAAAGGTCGCAGACAGTCCTGCTGCGGCGCCGTCCGCTGTCGTGGCCAAGCCGGATGACCCCGCGGCGGTCGAAGCGTTGCGAACTGCTGGGTTCGTTTTAACGACGGGCAAAGATGGCAACGTCACCGCGTTTTCCATCGCTAGCCAAACGGATGTCTCGGATTCATTTGTCCACATATCCGGACTTCCCAATGTACAAGCGGCGACGTTCACTGGCCCAGGAATCACGGGCAAGGCAATGGATGTGATGGCCAACTTGTCCGAATTGAAACGACTCGACTTGTCAGACTCGGCAATCGATCCGAGCGTCTTGGAGATCGTTGGCAAACTATCCAAACTGGAAGCATTGTTTTTGCGCCGCACTCCGGTGACCGATGCATCGCTTCAATCGCTCACTTCGCTCCCCAAGCTTCGCGCCCTTGATTTACGAAATACCAACATCACCGACGATGGGATGAGCAGCGTTGCGAAGATCAAAACACTTGCCGATATTCAATTGGAAAAGTCGAAAGTGAATGACCCGGGCGTCGCACTGCTGGCTGGCCTGCCGCTCACCTCATTCAATGTGAACTATTGCACGACTGTCAGTGATCAATCGCTCGCCGTGCTGGGGAAGATCCCGTCTTTGCGATCGATCCAATTGGATGCGACCAAGATTACAGACGCTGGTATGGTACACGTCGCGAATCTTAAGAATCTCGAGCGACTGCGAATCCGCGATACCGACATTACTGGCGATGGCCTCAAGCACATTGCTGGCTTAAAAAAACTGGAACGTCTGGAACTGCGTGGCACTTCGCTTGATGATGCTGGCGTCGCGATTATTGCTCAGTTGCCAGCCGTCAATTATCTAGACATCGCCGAATGTCGATTGGTCAGTGCCCAAGGGATGAAGGCGATCGGACAATTGACCGGATTGACTTATCTTGGGTTTTGGGAAACCAAACTTGACGATGAAGCATTTAAAGCGTTTGATAAATTGACGAAGATCACCGAACTGGATTTGAAGGCGACTCAAATAACCGACGAAGCGGTCCCAACGCTGTTAAAAATGAAAGCGATCAAGGACTTAAATGTTGCCGGAACGCAGTTGACCGACGATGGATTTGCTCAATTGTCGAACTTGCCAAACCTTCGGAAGATTAATGTCGCCAATACCAGCATTGGCTATGACGTGATCGATACGCTGGCCCAAGCCAACGGCGGAATCGAAGTGGTTGAGTCGGGCGACTGATTCACCGCAAGAATGCTGAGCACCTTTTCGTTCGGACAGGCTCTGAATCGGTTCAGTCCATTTCATCGGATTCTTCCATAGAATCTTCTTACTAGAAATCGGTCGAGAGCTTCGGCAGATTTCTGGTTTTTCGCAGTTTCTGAGCTAGCCTTCAACCACCGGAGTGCAGCTCGCCCCGTGTCAAGGAGCCAATCCGTATAATCGTTACAGCCCTTACGTTGTCAGGCAAATGCTCGATCAAATCATTCTTGGCATTTTCGTTGCCGTCATTATCAATCAATTGTTCGCAAGCTTTGTCCATCGGGCCATCGGTCGGTCATGGCCACGTTTGGAAGTCACGCTGGAACCGCAAAAGCGAAGGAACCGCTTTGTCGAAGATCGCGTTAGCGGCAGACGGGCATCGGATAGACCTCTGAATGACGAAGATTACAAACGGCAGAGAGAGGCCGGGCTCAGGCGAGCCTTTGATGCAGCCGTTTCAGAATCATCGTCCAGAATCCCGCTGGCATCGATATCTAAACTGAGCGACACCAAATCCAGAGAGCACGTCAAAGCGACGGAGCCGACATGGACAGGCTGGCGCAAGGTACGCGTCGATCATTGCCGCGATGAATCGCCGGATTGTCGCTCGTTCCGGCTGATTCCTGTCGATGGCGTACCGTTTCCTCACTTTCGTGCCGGACAGTCGATACTCGTTGGAGTGAGCCATCCCGAAACTGGGAAACGAGTTTCACGTTGTTACAGCTTGTCGGGCGGACCAGGTGAGTCGTATTATCGAATCACCGTAAAACGCGTGCCAGGTGGTGCACTAAGCAATCTGTTGCACGATCAGATTCACGTTAACGACGAAATTGAAATCCAAGCACCACGAGGGGCGTTTCATGCTAGCGACGAACTCCGGCATGAACCGTTGGTCTTGATTGCCGCAGGAATCGGCATCACGCCGATGCTGTCGATGTTTCTTGAAAATCTGGAGAACACGCCAGATCGTCGAGTTGAAATTTTCTATCAATTGCGAGCGCCTGATAACGCACCTTTTTTGTCGTTGTTACGTTTATCAATTGACAAAATTTCGTCGTCGTTGCCAACCCGTTTGCACGTCTTCTTCAGCAAGCCTGCAGGTTTTGACATTTACTCGCAGGATACCTCGGGGCGACTCTCTGCGGCAACGATTCTCGATCGATGTGGTGGTACCCACGGCGAGTATTTGATCTGCGGTCCGGCCGAGTTCATGTCGGCAATCGCTGAAGGCTTAGTCGCTGGTGGAGTACCGGGAAACCGTGTTCATTATGAATCCTTTGGCGGTAAGGCCAAGGGTGTCGGAGCTGTCGCGGTTCCCGCTGATGATCCATCCGTGATGGCGTTGCAAGCGCCCCAGCAGACATTCAAGGTGCGTTTTGAATCGAGCGATCGCGACGTTGACAGCAATGGCCACCAAGCCAGCGTTTTAGAATTGGGTGAATCGATCGGTTTAGAACTTAACTCAGCCTGCCGATCGGGTGATTGCGGGGCATGCATCGTGAAATTGTGTCAAGGCACGGTCAAATACGAAACACAGCCAGGATGTGACTTCCAGTGCGACGAAATCGTTGCCTGCGTCGCTCGACCGACCAGCGACCTTCGTATCCAAGCTTGATCGAACGGGCCAAGCGATTGGCAGAAATAGGCAGAACTCGCAAATTGTGGTGCGGTGACAACATCGAATTGCCACCTGGGACATCGGATCGATTACACTGATCGAAATTCCCACCCACTAATCGCGACCGCGACGGCTGACTTGACGGCCGTTTGCTGA
>DNWZ01000600.1:8154-13269 GCA_003506095.1 Planctomycetaceae bacterium
TTCGCGACTCGCTGCACCGCGAAGCAAACAACCACTTTCAAGATCGCCGTCAGGCTTATGAGGCGCGGACCGAAGCGACGGACATTCTGGCATATCAACAGCGATTGCGAGGCGAGTTTATCGCTCGCATCGGCGGATTGCCTGGCCCGGTGCCGATCAATGCAAAGATCACCGGTTCCATCAATCGCGATGGTTACAAGCTTGAAAAAGTGTTGTTTGAAAGCCAGCCTAAGTTTTATGTGACAGCCGGTCTGTTCCTGCCAGATCCGAAGAAATTTCCACCACCATGGCCCGCTGTGGTCGTCCTTTGTGGTCACTCCGACAACGGCAAATTGCAAGAAGGTTACCAAACCGGAAGTGCTCTGGCGGCGATAAACGGACTGGCGGCAATGATTGTCGACCCTGTTGCCCAGGGCGAACGATCGCAACTGCTGAAAGATGATGGAAAGCCTGCGATTGCAGGATCGACAACCGAGCATACGTTGTTGGGTTCCGGTGCGATTCTTGTTGGCTGGAACACGGCGCGATGGATGATTGGCGACGCCATGGCGGCGATCGATTATTTGCAGTCTCGTGACGATATTCGTGGCGACCGAATTGGGTGCATGGGAAATAGCGGTGGAGGCACACAGACGAGTTATATGATGGCGTTGGACCAGCGCATCTATGCCGCCGCGCCATCTTGCTATATCACCAGTTTCCAGAGGTTATTGGAAACGATCGGTCCACAGGATGCGGAACAGAACATTTTTGGTCAGCTCGCTATCGGAATGGACCACGCCGATTATCTGATGATGCGCGCCCCCAAACCGACGCTGATCAACGCCGCGACAAAGGATTTCTTTGACATCGGCGGAACCTGGGCATCGTATCGCGAGGCAAAGCGCCTGTTCCAGCGGATGGATGCCGGACGCAATATCGAATTGATCGAAGTCGATGCGACCCACGGTTGGCATCCGATGATTCGCCGCGCCAGTGTGCAGTTCATGGTTCAACACCTCGCCGGGCGATTAGGCCCCATTCATGAACCGCCAATCGTGCCACTTACGGCCGAAGAGATGAACGTGACGCAGCAAGGACAAGTGTTGTTGTTGCCCGACGCGGTTTCAGCGTTTGATCATGTCAAACAAGAAAGCGATCGCTTGGCGGGTGAACGCAAGACGGCCGCACCGGCAGCCGATGCGATTCGGCAAACGGTTCGCATGGTCGCCGGCATCCGCGAACTCGAACAATTGCCTCAGCCCGAGTCCGTTCCGACAGAGCCTGTGACGATCAACCAACAGAAATACGAATCGGTAGTATTGCGTGTATCCGAAGACATTTGGTTGCCAGGATTGCTCGCGCGACCAGAAAAGCAGCCGAGTGCGAAAGTCACCTGCTTGATCATGGCCGAAGGAAAAAATGCGATGTTCACCGACGGTGACGAAGTCAGTCGTCGTGTTGCTGGCGGCGAGACCGTCTTGGCGATCGATATTCGTGGCATTGGTGAGACCAAGCCGGTGGGGCAGAAATGGTATCACCAACGCTTTGGTGACAATGGTGGCAATTCCACGCTCGCTTATCTGTTAGGCAAATCGCTGGTCGGTGACCGTGCCGAAGATGTACTGTGCGTGGCACGTTGGTTGGCAAAAAATGAATCCGTCGACTCGGTTCAATTGGTCGCCAGTGGCGAATTGACGATTCCCGCGCTGCACGCCGCAGCCGTCGAGCCCAAATTGTTTTCTTCATTGGAATTGCGACGCGGTTTGGTGTCTTGGACCCATTTGATCGAAACGCCAATGAGCGTTAACCAGGTCGCCGGTTTGGTGCATAACGCCCTTGCAGAGTATGATCTACCCGACTTGGCATCGTTGATTGATGGAAAGTTGACGATCACCGATCCCCATGATGCGACTGACAAACCGATTCAACGCTAAAGGTGCTTTTTCGATGAAATCTTATTACTTCCGGGCTAGGATGATTTCCGCCCATTACGGAAAGTTCGCTGCGCGAAGATTCTGTTCGGCCGCTGGTTGGATGGGTGTGCTGATGATGGTCATGGGATCCTGTCCAACGACAACGGTCGCTGAGGACGCAGGGAAGGATTCAGCCGTCGTGGCGTCGGGGTTCATTTACGAAACCGCGTCGTTTCCACAGTGTCACGCTTCGACAATTGCTGAAACACCAACGGGCATGATCGCGGCCTGGTTCGGCGGGACGGAAGAAAAGGCGCCGGACGTAGGAATTTGGGTGTCGCGATTGATCGAGGGTTCTTGGTCGCCGCCGATTGAAGTGGCCAATGGCATCCAGCATGCGACATTGCGATGGCCGTGTTGGAATCCGGTCTTGTATCAAGCCGCTGGTGGCCCGTTGGTTTTATTCTATAAAGTCGGGCCAAGCCCATCGACGTGGTGGGGAATGCGAATGGAGTCGAAGGATGGCGGTGTGACCTGGAGTCGATCGCAGCGATTGCCCGACAAGATCTTTGGACCGATCAAGAATAAACCGATTACGTTAGCGTCGGGTGAAATGCTCTGCCCGACGAGTGATGAAACTTCGCAGGCGCCCAGTCGCTGGACTGTGCATTTCGAGCGGACCGGTGACCTTGGTCTCACTTGGTCGCGAACGGAACCGCTGAACGATGGCATAACCGTTGCGGCTATCCAGCCGAGTATTTTGCAACATGGTGACGGACGTTTGCAGGCGGTCGGCAGATCGCGACAGGGTAAAATCTTTACTATCCAGTCGGAAGACCAGGGTAAAACGTGGGCCGAGATGTCGTTTTTGGACTTACCCAACAATAACTCGGGAACCGATGCGGTCACATTAAAGGACGGTCGTCACTTGTTGGTCTATAACCACACGACCAAAGGGCGCAGCCCGTTGAATGTTTCGATATCCATGGACGGCCAGGCCTGGGAAGCGGCTTTGGTGTTGGAGGACCAGCCTGGGGAATACAGTTATCCGGCCGTCATGCAGTCATCTGACGGATTGGTACATATCACTTACACTTGGAAACGCCAGCGAGTGAAGCATGTGGTGGTCGATCCGGCAAAGATGCAACTCAAGCCGATCGTCAACGCTAAGTGGCCATCGTAACACTTGGATCAATCTAAGGTCGCGACACTCCCATCGGCCATGATGGTTAAATTGCGAAACAGCGATTGTTCGATCGATTGCGTGATCGGCCGGACAGACCCGTCAGCCATTGACATCATGACCATCTGACCGGCATGGTGGCTGCCCCAACGTTCGAATCCGTCGCCGAAACCGAAAGTCGATGTGATCGGCCCGACAGAGATCCAAAGATACGATTGCTGAGGCCCGGCGGTCGTTTCGCCAAAGAAGATCGTGTTGCTGGTGCCGTCGGTCATTTCAGCAAAGCGGGTCTGGGAGCGATTCGAAAAAACACCGCGATTGGGCGGATCGATCGCGCCAAAACCGCCCGCGGAACCTGCGTAAGAACTTGTGCCGCCGCCGTAGTTGGGGATCGTGCGTGATTCATGCACGTTGGTCGGAGTCGGCGTTGGTGTGTAATATTTATGGATTCGCGAGATGACTTGTGGAGGCGAATCGGACTCGATATCCGATGGACAATTATATGTCGATATCTTGATGCGAGATATCTGTACGAGTGACGGTTCGTTGAACCAAATCGGCAACCCCAAACGATCCACGATAAAGTAATGACGATCGACCTGGTCGCTGGCTGATGATTGTTCGACTTGGGGCAACAGAAATGCGAGGGTGCCAAGATAAGGTTGGTCGCCACCGTTATGGATGGCCAATGTGCTGATAGCCGGATTGGGACCGAGATGTCCGGGCGGCAAGTGCTTGCGTGACCCTTCGAACAATTGCGCTGCGAGTGAAATTTGTTTTAGATTGTTCGAGCAAGACATTCGTCGGGCCGCTTCCCGTGCCGCTTGAACCGCAGGCAACAGCAGTGCCACCATCACGCCAATGATCGCGATGACAACCAGCACTTCGACGAGCGTAAATCCGACGACTCGGTAGGTTCGCAACGGATAAGTGTTTGCCATACCGATCACATGAGCGTCAAAGTAATTAATCTGACGTAACCAACGGATTTTTCATTTTGATTGCACTTGGGTTGCGGCATCAGGATTCGCGGGTGCTTCCCAGGGATCCTGCCAATCGCCCCAACCGTCTAGGTAAGTCGAGTAGCCGACGTTTGATTCACGACGCTCCAGCAACCATTGATGGGCGGCAGCAACCAGTTCTTTTTCACGAGCACGATTGATGCGACCCATCACCACCATCGCACGCAGGAAAACGAAGTAGGTGTCGAGGACATCACAGCGGCAGTAATCACTGATTTCTTGCAACCGACCTGCATTGTACATCGCCTGGACTTGATCGCCTTTAACATTCATTTTCCCAGGTTTGGCCACCAATTGAGCTGCTAGGTCAAGGCCGCCTCGAAACCAAGTGGCGTTGAAGTTTGTAAGAAACTCGTGAAGGTCCAGATGAGATTCAATATTATAGCGATTTCGAGGTTGTTTGTACCCTGGGCCGGTGAGGTTGAACCAGGATGGGACCGATAACCCGTAGCGAAAGGCGGCCAATTCCATCAGTGGCAAATCAAAACCGCGGCCATTGAAGGTCACCCATTGGGGTCTGCCGTATTTTTCCCAGCCACGCCAAAAATGATCTGCGATGATGTGAGGGCGAAACTGAGGTTCGTCCAGCGAAACGATATCGATCAAATCGAGATCACGACCAACCTTGGCGATCACCACAGCGGTAGGAACTTGAAACGTGTAAGGGATAAAGTCTTTGCCCGATTGTTCGCGAAGTTCTTCTTGAAACTGTGCGATGGCCAATTCTCCGGCCGGAGCTTCCTGTGGATACTTCACGGCCGAAATCAGGTCGCCGTCGGCAACACTTTCCACGTCGAAGATGAGATGAGATACAGGGTCCATGGATTCTGCTAGATGGTGCAAGGTGTTGATTCATTCCATCGACTCTGACGGTAATCGATGGCAATCGGTGCAACGGAGGGCGGTGTAACACACTTGGCAAGTGAAGACGCTACACTTTCGTAAACTTGGCCGCTGGCGACAATCGCCCTCTATGGTCACAGTGTAACGCCGAATCGTCCTCCGCTGGGCACTG
>DNWZ01000555.1:0-3133 GCA_003506095.1 Planctomycetaceae bacterium
TGTCCTGCTCCACCGGTTCCCGAACTCCCGCCAGCTCGCGAAGTGGTTCCGGTGCTTCGGGTTTGCGCCGATGCTTGATCAGCCGATGCGAACATCCAGCTGCCAACCAAAATCACGATCAACGCTTTTGTCGAAATGTTCGAAGTCATTCAATCTTCAATGTGCAATTGGGTGGCGTTATTGGCGGCATCCATCTGGTCGTAAACGAGGATGCGAAACGGCTCATTTTATCAAACCCCAATCCATCAAGCCTGTTTCGCCCTCTGCTTGCCCGAAAAAATCTTTTCTACAGACCAAGACTCTAACGCTTGTAACGAATATCCTAAACAGGAACGCAATCGAGCTAACTCGTCGAATCGTGTCCCACGGGAGGGCATCGATAAGTCGTGGCGATGTTTTTCTGGCTCCTTGCCCCTATCTACCCTCTTTTTCTGCCGTAATCCGATGAGCACTTCTGCTTCGTTTTGGCCTAGGACCGTTCGGTCAACTTGGATGATGACAACTTTGGCGACAGTCTGCACCTTCACTGGGGCGGCGAATGTGGTCGCTCAATCCGAACCTGCGTCGGTTCCGGGCGCACCTCGGCTGCTACCCGACCAAACACTTGCCTATGCGCGAATTGAAAACGCGGATGAATTGCGAGTCGATTTGGCAGAAAGTTCTGTCGGCAAAATGATGGCGGACCCGAAGCTCCGCCCATTCGCGGGCGATTTTTACAACACCGCGACTCAGTTGTTCGCACAAATCGGTGACCGACTCGGGTTATCGCTGGACGATTTATTGGCGATCCCCAAAGGCCAATTCGCTGTTGGCGTCGTCGCCTTGGACCCTCAACCGGTTGCTGAGGATGGCGACAAACCCAAGGACGAGTCGCCAGAAGCGATCCGAAAACGTTTGGCCGAACGGCGTGAGGCTCAAGCCGGAATCGGTTTGCTGCTGCTGATCGAAACTGGCGGAAAGAACGAGACCTTGTCGCGTCTACTAGATGTTCTGGAGGAACAAATTGCGCGATCGGGTGCGGTTGGTCGCAGCGAAACGATCGGCACCACCGAGATTCGCCGTATGGTTCGCCCCGACAATGGCCAATCGAGACTTGAATACTTCCACCGTGATGGTGCGACGGTTATCGGTTTTGGCCACAACGTTGCAACCGACGCACTTGCCCGCTGGGATGGCAAAGCGACGGGACGAACCTTGGCCGAATCGACTGACTTCGCCGCCGTGCTGGGCAGGTGCATCGGTTCCGCTGATACGCGACCTCAAATGACCTTCTTCGCCGATCCTTATCGACTGGTGCGATTGGGAGTTCGACGAGGTGGTGTCGGCGCGGCTCTGGTTTGGCAAATCTTCGAAGAACTCGGGGTCGCAAAGATCCGCGGCATCGGCGCGAGCACCTTTCACGGCGGCGAAACGTTTTCTGATATCGCCCACGCTCACATTGCAATCGACGCACCACGCGATGGCATCTTCTCGGTTCTGCGACCTAAAGACGGCGATACGAATCCGCCGACATGGGTCCCCAGCGATGTGACCAGTTTCACATCCATCGGTTGGCGATTCGATGCGACTTATGACGGCCTCGGTCGCATTCTCGATCGCTTTCAAGGTGACGGCGCCTTGGGCCGATTGGTGGAAGAACCTTATAAGACTCGCGTCGGAGGCGACTTCCGAAAATCGATCATCGATGTCGCTGATGACCGAATTGTCATGATTCGGTGGCTGCAACCGCCCGTAAAGATCAACAGTTCCGTATCAATCAATGCATTGCAATTGAAAGACCCAGTCGCCGCCGCCAATACGATCGCGGAATTACAAAAAGCATTTCCAACCGCGATTCGTACCGAATCGATTGGCGTAAACACGCTTTATTTGTTCGGCCCAGAAAGCTCGCGTCAATTTCCCGATGGTCTGCGTCGGCCCACGCCGTGTGGCATCATCCTGGGCAATTGGTTGTTAACCAGCGACAGCAGAGACTTTATCGAACGTGCGATGCGGGCCCGCGATGGTGTGATCCCACGACTTTCGGAATTGCCCGAATACGATCTTTTGGCCAGCGAGCTGGGCAGCCAATTAGGCGGCGAGAAACCTTTCTTGCTGTCGTTCGCCCGCACCGCCGAAGTACTGCGACAAGTTTACGAACTTGCAAAATCAGACCAGACCAGAAGCTTTCTCAAGAACGCGGGCGATCGAAACCCAGCGGCAAAGGGCGTGTCGGATCTGTTGCAACGTAATGAACTGCCACCCTTCGACGAGTTCTTGAAGTACTTTGCCCCTTCGGGATCTTTCGCCTTCGACGAACCCAGCGGTATCCATTTCGGACGCTACACATTGAAGCCGACCGAGTAACCATGAATTAGGTTCAGCGTCATTCTCTAACAATCGTCGCATCTCTTAATCTGCGACGATTATCTGAGGAAATCCGTCGCCCTAGAATGATCGCCAGCATTACGCCAGCGATCGGCAAGGCACTGATCTGATAAAAGGTCAGCCCGGCAATCCAAACGGTTTCAGCACGAATAAACTCGCTGCAAAATCGGTACATCGCATAACCGATCAAATAAATCGGCATCCAATCGCCAATCACCCACTTGCGGCCGATCGCCCACGCGGCGATCGCCGCAAATGACAAATGAAAGATCGCTTCGTAAATCTGAGTCGGATGACGAGCCAGGGTGCCGCCATCCTCGGCGATCGAAAAACGAATGCCCCATGGTAAATCGGTAACCGTCCCGTGGCAGCAACCATAAACCAGACACCCCAACCGACCGACGCCGACTGCCACGGCAACTGCAACGACAAACGTATCGCCTGTGCGAATGCGAATGTCCAGCATCCACTTGCCAACTTCAACGCCCAGATAACCGCCCGCCAATCCCCATAAAATGGTCTTGCCATCTGCGATCCACGCAACGCCTGGCAAGGGTAAAAGCGCTGGCGACATCGTTTGCGAAAAAAACCAAAACGGCAGTTTTGCGGCTAGCGTTGCCCCGACCACACCGCTGATCGCCAACGTCCACTTATCACCAGCCGGCAGCGGCAAGCCGCGTTGCCGCTTGCGCAGAATCATTCCCGCCAGAACCGCGGCGATCAGCATAAAGAGCGTGTATCCGATTCGCGAACCCGTCACCGACGT
>DNWZ01000555.1:3162-6749 GCA_003506095.1 Planctomycetaceae bacterium
GCATCTAAGAAACTGGTGATGGTGATCCTTAATAAATCCTTCGCGCTCGCTTGGCCGGTTAACACTCGACCAAAAAACTTTTGTAACACCGGATCAAACGCCGAGGGAATGTCTTGCAGGTCGGATTGCACGGGCTCAGGCCTTCCGCCGATCGCAACCACTTCTCCACACCCACAATCGCTGCCGCAATGTGTCATGCGGTCGATAAACAATTGCACGATCTGTTGCGACCGCTCGGGCGTGAAACTGATGCCACCGGCGATCAGGTCAAGGTGTTCTTTCAACGGTGCCGCTTGCGACAGCGGAACGATTTGGCCCTCGCCAACAGTCGTCCTGTCTCGAGCCGCCAAAAGGATCTGGTGACAATTCGGATGCGCGCACGGCAACGGTGCGAAATCACTTTCAACAACCATCCCGCCACTGGTACGCGCCAACGCCGCGATCACATCGGGAAACGTAACACGATCCTCCAGATCTTCACACGAAAGATGCCGTCCCGAATAGGTCGCCGGTTGCAAGCTGATACCGGTTACGTTGTCACGAGTTTTCGCTTGATACCATAAGCTTTGATAAAACGAATCTTTGATTGGCGGATGCAAGGTTGCCACGAGCGTTACGTTGATCGAAGCGGCTTGCAGCGCATCGAGCGCACGACGTTTGATATCCGCAAGCGGTTCGCCGCGAAGCCGCATCAGCGTTTGGTTGTCTTCGCCGTCCCACTGCAGATAGATTTCCACGCGGTCGCGGCGATCTGCCAAAAAGCGGACCATTTCCGCGTCTTTGGCCAATCGAATGCCGTTCGTGTTGACCATCACATAATCGATCGGACGCGCTAACGCCGCATCAACGACTCGATAAAAATCGGGATGGATCGTCGGCTCACCGCCCGACAACTGGCACACTTCCGCACGACCTTCGGCCAACACCAAACGGTCTAACGCGGCGATGATTTCATCGAGACTGTGATCCTTGCCGCCCGGCCCACTCGATGCAAAGCACATCGGACATGACAGATTGCAGCGATCGGTCAACTCGACCAACCCGATGCAAGTGTGTTGTTCATGATCGGGGCAAAGCCCACAATCATACGGACAGCCTTTGCCGGTTTGTGTCGATCGAATCTGCGGAAGGACACTTGGCGTGTGCCCTTCGCCACGATCCCACCAAGCGGCATCGGCGCAAACGTAATCATCCCGCTGACCATGTTCGGGACATCGCTTGCGCAAGTAAACCCGTTTTCCTTTTGTAATGATCTTTGCCGGCACGACATTCATGCATGTTGGACATAAACTCTCCGTCACGCCGATCATGATGTGATCGGCGCGAGGCCGAGGGTCGATCGCCGCCAATGGCACAGTCGGCCGCCGTTGAATCACGGTGAGATCACTCCGCGGTTTCGTAACCATGTCACACACAAATCTGGCCACTTCTTCGCACCCGGTTGATCGGCACCTAGCCCAATGCCATGCCGACCAGTTTCAAATAAGTGCAATTCGGCTGGCACACCCGCACGAACCAGCGCGGAAATATAAACCAAACTGTTTTCTGCCGGCACACCCTTGTCTTCAGCAGTATGGAATAAGAATGTCGGCGGCGTTTCGGCGGTAACCGCCTTTTCATTAGACAACGAACGTAACAATTCAGGGTCCGGGTTCTCACCCAAAAGATTTCGTTGGCTCCCTTTATGTGTATGTGGCTCACCGAGCGAAATCACCGGATAACCAAGTATCGCAAAATCGGGACGCGATGAAACGCGATCGATCGGATCTTTAGCCGCTGCATCACCCGCATCAAAATGTGTTGAAACCGTGCTGGCCAGATGCCCGCCAGCGCTGAAACCAATGATGCCAACCTTCCCGGGGTCGATGTTCCACTCTTTCGCATTCGTCCGAACGAAACGCACCGCGCGCTGGGCATCGAGCATCGGAACCGGGTGGCCATAACCCTTGCCCGCGTTCCCTTTACCACGATGGCGATAGAAACAAACCGCTGCAGTCACACCCTGGTCATTAAAAAACTTTGCAATCTGAGAACCTTCATGATCCGAAGCTAGATTGCCATACCCACCCCCTGGCAGAATCACGATCGCCGGAGTGGGCTGTTCGGAATCAACCCGATAAAGGTGCAGCCTTGGCTGGTCGCCCTCTTCTTGCCCAGCCGAAAGCGGGGCGTCGGTTTGCCAAAGCGTCATTTCGACCGGTTCGGCCGCTAGCGATGGAACGGTAAAGATTGTGGGGGTCAAACTGAAGGCCAAAAGCACGACGGCTTGAAAAGTTGAGCTGCGTTTCATGATCAAAAAGATTGTCCCGAGGCGATAGGAAGCGTGAAAAGCGACAAAATGCCTCCCGTTAATCTAGCCGAAAAACTGGTCCAAAGGAGTGGCGCAAAAAACAATCGACTACTCAGCCCCCTTTTCGCAGATGCGTTTAACAAAGAACTTATCAAACTTCATGGCGGCATCGCGAAACTTGTCGACCCGCTGAAGTGTTCATTAGCTGGTAACGACGAGTTTCCGCATGCGTGACCAAACCGCCGCGCCACTCACTTTTCTGTCGCACCATTCACAGTTACTTTCATTAACACCCGACTTTCACACTCCGATCCAACTTCTGCTAGCAACACTCGCCGGGTTCCAAAAGTCGCCATCGTCGGCGGCGGACCGGGTGGTTTGATGGCCGCATATCTGCTGCAGAAAGCATCGGACGTTCCGCTAGCCATCACCGTGTTTGAAGCGACCGAACGTTTGGGCGGCAAAATCTTGACGCCCCAATTTGATTCCGCGCCGTTGCAGTACGAAGCAGGTGCGGCAGAGTTTTATGATTACTCCCCCGTCAACGATGATCCGCTGAAAGATTTGGTCGCTGAATTGGGGTTGCACATCGCACCGATGGGCGGCAATTCGGTGATGATCCAAGGGCAGTTCATCAATAACCTCGATGACATGGCGGAGCACCTCGGAAGCCGTGTCACCGATGCGTTCAAGCGATTTCACTGGGCCGCCCGCGATCAGATCACGCCGACGGATTACTTCAATTCCGGCGGTGACGAATCGCCTCTTGCCATCGACTCGACGAAACGTTTCGATTCGGTGCTAGAAACCATCAACGATAACGAGACAAGCGATTTTTTACTGAACATGATCCACAGCGATTTGGCAACGGAACCACCGTTGACCTCGATCGAATATGGCTTGCAAAACTACTTAATGAACGACCCTGCCTACATGCAACTCTATGGCATCGTCGGCGGAAACGAACAATTGCCCCAGGAACTCGCACGCCGTATCGATGCCGAGTTTCTGATGAACCATCGCGTTCGGCGAATCGGCGCCGGAAACGCTGGAAAGATTCGAATCGATTTTGCGAATGCCACGGGTCAGGACAACAGAGAGTTCGATTTCGTGATTGTCGCGTTGCCGCACAATGCTGTGGCGAATGTTGAGTTTGTGGGAGAACGATTGAGCGATGCTGTAAGCCGTCACCAAGCTCATTACCACCACCCGGCGCACTACTTAAGAATTACGATTTTGTTTGACCAACCATTTTGGAAAAGTCATTTGGTTGATTCTTATTGCATGCTCGATCAAT
>DNWZ01000438.1:0-1209 GCA_003506095.1 Planctomycetaceae bacterium
GACAGACGTCAATGCGTATCTTGAGTACACCGATGCGATCGTCGCTGGTGATGCCACAATCACCGCAACAAGTTCTTCAAACATTCGCGCCGAAGTGTTCGCGACGTCCGCAGCCCTTGCAGCTGGCGGCGTGGCGGTTGGTGTTTCGATCGGTGCCGCCACTGCAGACAACTACATCGGCTTTGATGCCAAGGGGAACGTTCAATCGGCCGGCGTTCGCACTTGGATCGACAATGCGTCGCTGATCGCCCAAGGTGAACTGAACCAATCGGCAATTTCGTCGGCGTTGATAACGGCCACCGTTAACGCCGGTTCGGCCGCCGTGGCGATCGGTGGCATCGGTGGTGCGGCCAGCGGTGCGGGCGTTGGAACTGTCAACAAGATTGGTCAAACGATCGAATCTAAAATCACCAACAGCGTTGGTGTCGGAATCGAATCGTTCGGCGGATCGCTGACCGCGACGGACAACTCGACCATCACTGCGGATGCCGAGGCGTCCTCGCTCGCAGCGTCTCTTACGCTCGGCGGCGCGGTATCGATCGGAGTTTCGCTTGCCGAGAATACGATCACCAACTCGACGCGCGCTTACATTGAGAACGCGACGCTTCAAAATCCGACCAACTTCACCACCACCAGTGGAACTCAATCGCTGTTGATTGGCCAACGTGTTTCAGTCGCCGACGGTTACGATCAGTCGCGTGGCCGCCCGGGCGCAATTTATGAATACCTTGGGATCANNGACCGATCATGTGTCGTCTGACGGTGCTGTCTTTGTCAACGAAGGCCAACGAGTTACCGTTTCCCAAGGCCACACCGCTGGTGGCCAGGTCGGCGCGATTTATCAGTTCAACGGAATCGCGGACAATTTCTTTTCCAACAGTGGAACCCAAACCGTTGCAACCGGTGATCGTGTTCGGCTGGAAGTCGATTATAACTCCACGCTAGGCGTTCCCGCCGGCGCTTACGAGTATCTAGGCCTTGTGCCCGCGTCGATCAATCTGGCCAATGCAAACTATCTTGATCCATCGTTGTGGCAGGACGTTTCGCGTTTGAATCTGAGCTTGCAGGACTTCTCAGACACCGATCTGTGGACCAACGTTTCGGCGATTCCGCTGGGATCGCAGGACTACTTCAACGAAGATTTGTGGATGGAAGTCATCGGCGACTTCACAATCCAAGCGGCCGAGAACGCGACGATTGTGGCCAGTT
>DNWZ01000438.1:1287-3541 GCA_003506095.1 Planctomycetaceae bacterium
CTGTCGCCGCCGGCGGTTCTGTCGCTCGAGTCGACTTTAACGGTAACGTTCAAAGCTACATCGACAACTCGCAAGTCACGGCGCGAGACATCGATCTGCAAGCCACCAGCACTCCGCAAGGTGTGGTATACGGTTGGGGAGTGAACGCAGGGGCACTCGCGGTGGGCGTGTCGATGGCAACGCTCAACATCAATCCGATCGTAGCGACCAGCATCGACGGCAATCTTGATGCTCGTTCGCTCAGTTCGACGGCGTTGCTGGGCCTGCCGTTAAATGGCGTCACCTCGGTCGCCCGAACGACAGGTTCAAGTGGCGGATTGATCGGTGTCGATTCGACCAACAGTGTTGTCAACAACAATGCGAGTGTGTCGAGCACGATCGGCACCGGTTCAACGTTGAATGTCAGTGGTGAAACTTCGGTCGTGGCCACCGGCTTGGGCGTTCATACGGTGAACGCAGACAGTTACGCGTTCGGTCTGCTGGCCGCCGGTATTTCGTCAGCACGCGTCAACAACCAGTCGGGTGTCGCGGCATCCATTGGCAATGACGTCGCAATCACAGGCGGATCACTTTTCATCTCCGCTGACAATTCACAATCGCAGTTCGCCGATACGTTTGCCGGCAGTGGGGGCATCGCGGCCGGCGCATCGGCAAGTTCAACGACGATAAACAACGGTACGTCATTGGTCAGCATCGGCGACGGATCAAGCATCGATTTGTCCGATGATCTGAACATCAATAACTTTGGAAATGCGACGGTCAACGGACGGGTGCAAACGTTCGCTGGCGGCTTGCTGGCCGGTGCGGGGGCCAGCGTCGACAACACCGTCAACGCGATCACGCGAACGACGATCGGCAACAACGTATCAATCGATGCGATGGGAATTCGCGTCGACACATCGAGCAGTGCCACCAAGCCGGAACTCAGCACCGAGAACATTCGTGGTACGACCGGAGGTCTGATCGCCGGGGCGAGTGCCAGAAGCGAGACCAATGTCACTTTTGACACACAAATCTTCGTGGGCAATGGTGCGACTTTGAACGTCTTCGGATTACTGGAAAATCCCGGCGCGATCACGCTCAGCACGCTGAACAGTCTGTTCGCCCGTGATAAAGTCAACTTCACCACCGGCGGTGCATTATCGGGTGCCAGCGCTGACAGCATCGTTCGCAATGACGCCAACGTCTCGCAGGTCAACATCGGCGCCAGCGCGACACTCACCAGTCTGGGCGACATCCTGCTTTCGGCACGCGGAACAGGCGACGTCCAAACCACGACCAACGCCGAAACGTTCGGTGTCGCCACGGTCGTTACCGCCGATTCGATCTCCGAAATCACTCCGCACAACACCGTCAACGTAGGAGCCGGTGCGACGCTGCGAGCGAGCGGCGACCTGAACTTAGCCGCCGGTACCAGCATCGATTTCAGTCGTGACCAGTACTCGCTTAGCGCCAGGACCGACACCTTCGCCGGCAGCGCCATCCCGAGTGAATCGATCGACTCGCAAGCTAACTTGTTTCAGTACAACACGATCAACGTTGCGGCGGGGGCATTGTTAGAATCGGTGCGCGACATTCGGCTTCATGCCGAGCGACTCGGATTGGCTAAGCTTCGCAGTAAAGCCAAAGCGGTCAACTGGGCCAGTGCCGCGTCCGGTGAGTTGAACTCCGCGCTCGGTGGCCAAGAAGTCTTTGGCGGTTCGATCAATTCACAAACCAACGGCATCGTCAATGTTCTGGGGACACTCCGCACCGGAATCCAGCGGCACCAGGAACTGATTCTCGGTGCCATTGGTGCCGACGGAGTTCCTTACGGATGGGATCCTGAAACGGGGGCGATCAACGTCTACTGGGCCAATGACGGGATCACGTTTAATGTCGGCAGTGAGATACTCGAATCCGGTCTGATGCAACAACTTGACGCCGCACGAATCAATCTGGAACTCTATCGCACCACCGACATTACCCTGCGAAACTTTTATCAGAGCGAGATCAATCGGATCCAAAACGAATTGATTTCCAAGGGATTCGCCACGCTGCAGAGCGACGGATCGCTTACTGCCGACGAAGTGGAAGTGATGACCGTTAACGTCGATCCGATCTGGGCACAGGCAGGCATCATCGACGTTCGCGCCAGCCGACTGATTGGCAACGGGATCATCGACGCACCGAGTGACGCATCGGTCACCGTGACCAATCACACCCCTGCGCAACTGAACATCTTGGGCATCACGATCCCCGAGTCCAACGGCGG
>DNWZ01000528.1 GCA_003506095.1 Planctomycetaceae bacterium
CCGCCGATCGATAGTGGCTGATGCGGCCATAATCCGGACGGAATTGATTCGCGGGATCTTCGGTGGTCACACGGCACTGAATCGCAAACCCACTGGTGCGAATCTCTTGCTGTGATGGCAAGCCGACGATTTCATCAGAAACCGGATGACCCATTGCCACTAAGATTTGACTGCGCACCAAGTCGATCCCGGTCACTTCTTCGGTAACCGTGTGTTCGACCTGAATCCGTGGGTTGACTTCGATAAAGTAATAACGTCGCGCATCGACATCATATAAGAATTCAACTGTACCGGCGTTGTCGTAACCGACTTGTCGACCAATCTTCAATGCAGCTTCGCACAGTTCGTTGCGAACACTTGCGGGCAGGTTGGGGGCCGGAGCGACTTCGACCACTTTTTGATGACGTCTTTGGACGCTGCAATCGCGCTCATATAAATGCAAGAGATTGCCATGAGAATCGCCCAGCAATTGGACTTCGATGTGCCGCGCACGCTGAACAAACTTTTCCACGAACACTTCGTCGCTGCCGAATGCGGTTAACGATTCTCGTTTGGCTTGTTCGAGTGCGGCCGGAAGCGCCTCGGCGCGCTCGACGACGCGCATGCCGCGACCACCGCCGCCTTTGGATGCTTTAAGAATGACCGGGTAACCTAGCGTTTCGGCAACGGCGAGCGCTTGATCGACATCGCGCAGCGCCGCGTCGGTACCGCCCAAGACAGGAACGCCCGCCAGTTTTGCCAGCTCGCGGGCCTGGGTCTTATCGCCCAGTGACCGCAGCGCCTGGACGCTGGGGCCGACGAAGCGGATTCCGGCTTCTTCCAACGCCAGAGCGAACTCAGGGTTTTCTGACAAGAAACCGTATCCCGGATGAACGGCGTCGATATCGTGTAACTTGCAGATCGCAACGATCGCCGGAATATCAAGGTAGCTGCGGATCGGTTCGCCGGGTTTGCCAATTTGATACGCTTCATCGGCCTTGAAGCGATGCAGCGCGTAGCGATCTTCGTGCGAATAGATGGCAACGGTTCGAATGCCAAGTTCGGTGGCGCTGCGGAAAACACGGGTGGCGATTTCACTGCGGTTGGCCGCTAGCAACTTTTGGATCGGGCGAATCGTCATGAATCGATCTTGGGGTAGGAATACGGCGTGAAGAGTTTAGGGATAAATGTAACGCCTTGTTGCGGCTTTGCACGCCCGGGACCCCCAAACTCGCTTGCCGCAGGATACGGGTGGTTGCCTCGGGATGCCGCTGGTAACGATCCGTGTCTCGTCGTACGCTTGCGGTTAAATAACCACTCGGTTTCGATTTGGAACGAAAGGATGAGGGCGATTGAGCGATGGTAAAGCGAGATTACGCGACGGTTTTGCCCGATGCGGCGATGGAAGACGATTGTCGCCAACTGATCCGTTTGGCAGTTCGCGAAGACCTTGACCGAAGCCTCGACTGGACAACGGTACGGTTGCTTCAGCCGGAAACGCGTGGGCGGTGCGATGTTGTGTCGCGGCAACCGGGCATTTGTGCTGGGCTGGTGACGGCCGCGTGGGTCGTTGACGAGATGGATGCCGACTTGGAGCTGGCGGCGCACCTTGCCGACGGTGATCGCTTGGTCGTTGGCCAGTCGATTCTGACGGTTCGCGGTAACGGCCGCGATTTATTGACCTGTGAACGGCTGATCCTGAACCTGATGTGTCGATTGTGCGGTGTTGCGACGTTAACGTCCCATTATGTCGAGCAGATCGCGGGGACTGGCGCGCGCCTGTACGACACTCGCAAGACAACGCCGGGTTGGCGACGGCTTGAAAAATATGCGGTCAATCGCGGTGGCGGGCACAATCACCGTACCGGATTGTTCGACGGTTTTTTGATTAAAGACAATCACTTGGCGCTGGGCAACGTGTCGCCCAGCGATGCCGTCGACCAGGCGCGGCAGTGGGCGGGCGGCGTCGCGGAGCTGGCTCGCGTACCTGAAATTGTCGAAGTCGAAGTTGATTCGCTTCAGCAACTGGCCAATGTCCTGCCCAGCGGGCCGGACATCGTGTTGGTCGATAACTTTTCGCTCAGCGATCTTCGCTTGGCGGTTGAGATGCGTAACGCGATCGCCCCGGCGGTCGAATTGGAAGCGAGCGGGAACGTAAAGATCGATACAATCCGCGAAATTGCGATGACCGGCGTAGAACGCATCAGTTGCGGCGCTTTGACTCACCAAGCGGGATGGCTGGACCTTGGTATGGACTGGTCGGGCGATTTGTGAGCTAGATTTTGAAAATCGATTTCGGCGGGTCAGTGGGTGCGTCAACAATTTGATACGCCCGAAACGCTGTGGGCTTGAAGTCGATCCTCTTCGATTATCTTTTCACAACCAAGTAAGCACCGTGACCAATCATTCTGGCCCCGTTCGCAACCACCGCGTTTGGTGGGATGCGTGCCTTCCAGCACTTGATGGCTGTTCGATTGTTGCCGCGTTGGCCGTTGTTCGCCTCGCCTTTCACGGCGAGATGGAAGACGCAACGTTTCAACTGGCGCTCGTCGCGACGATCCTTTTTCTGGTGATCGCGCAAATCACTGGCTTGCATCGCCATCCCAAGTCGGCAACGTTGGACCGCGAGTTTGCTTCGGTTGCGTCGACATGGTCGTTAACGATCTTCGTACTTGCACTGCTGTCGCTGGCAACGCGATCGGGAGAAATGTACGCGAGGTCGGAGTTGTTTTCATGGTTTATCCTGGCGCCGATCACGATCGGCCTGTGCCGCATGAGCGCACGCGTGATCCAGCAGGGGGCAATTCGTCAAGGGATGGGAACGCGTCGAGTCGCGATTGCCGGCTTTAACAAACTTGGCAACAAAGTTGCAGCGGAACTTCAAAGCAACGCGACGCTCGGATGGCGTGTAACTGGATTTTATGATGATCGCGTGATCAATCGTGACCAGCCGGCTGACGGCGAACAAGCGACTGAGATAAGGCTGTCAGGCGATTTACAGGAATTGATCCGTAAAGCTCGTTCTGGCGATATCGATACGGTGTTGGTGACACTGCCGATGCGCGCAGAAACAAGAATTCGAGAAGTATTGAAACAATTGAGCGACTCAACGGTTTCGGTATATATTGTTCCGGATATCTTTGTATTTGATTTATTGCATTCGCGCTGGACTCATATCGGACAATTGTCTGCTGTCAGTATTTTTGAAAACCCGCTGGACGGGATCGATGGATTCGCTAAACGTTTGACCGATGTTTTGATCGCAACGTGTGCGCTTTTGGTCGCCGCGATTCCGATGAGCCTCATCGCCTTGGCGGTCAAATTGACTTCCCCTGGCCCCGTCTTTTTTCGCCAACGTCGGTATGGGCTCGACGGCCGCGAGATTCGCGTCTGGAAGTTTCGCTCGATGCGGACTTGTGATGATGGTGCGACCGTAAAACAGGCGAGCAAGGGCGATTCGAGAGTCACTCCACTCGGTAGATTTTTGCGCAAGACCAGTCTGGATGAATTGCCACAATTGTTCAACGTGATCGATGGCAGTATGTCGCTGGTCGGCCCACGACCACATGCAACCGCTCATAACGAAGAATATCGTCAACAGATTCATGGTTATATGTTACGACATAAGGTCAAGCCTGGCATCACGGGTCTGGCGCAAGTCAGCGGTTGCCGTGGCGAAACCGATACGCTTGAGAAAATGGAACGTCGCGTAGCGTTTGATCATCAGTACATTCGTGGCTGGTCGCTTTGGTTGGATATTAAAATCCTTTTTCGAACGTTGCTGGTCGCATGGCGACAGCCCGAAGCGTACTAACGTCCAGTCATGCCAGGCTTTACGCAGTTGCGATACCATTGCTTGCTAGCAAAGGCTGGCATTTTTCCTGGAAAACGTGAACTCGGCCCAGCTTGATATTCACCGACGGCGGCTGACCTGCGATACTACGGCCAGGTCACATCGGTGACCACGAACGCACCGCACAAGCCTTGGAACCACGGATGAAAAAGATCGCCCTGAGCCAGTTGACTACGTTGCGTTGGAACCTCCATCAGGATGTTCATGCGGCGGTTCAGAGGGGCATTGGTGGGATCGGATTTTGGCGTCCGAAACTGGACGATATTGGCATCGACGAAACGCTGGACCAATTGCAAAGCAGCGGACTCAGAGCTTCGTCTTTGTCGTGGGTTGGCGGGTTTACCGGCAGCGACGGGCGTACTTTTTCGGAATCGGTCGATGATGCGATCGATGCGGTCGAACAGGCCAGCCAGTTGGGTGCCGAAACTTTGGTGGTCTTGGTCGGTGGCCGCAACAGCCACATTCGTCGTCATCTGCACAAGACGATTTGCCAAGCACTCGTCGAAGTCAACGCGGTCGCGCTGGCACACGGAATCGCTCTGGCGATTGAACCGTTTCATCCCGGATGCGGAGATGAATGGTCGTTTATACACGACCTGAGAGCGACGATGGATGTAATTGCTGCGGTCGGCAGCGGCAATGTCGGTATCGTATTAGATACTTACCACGTTGGTATGGACGACAAGGTATTGGATTTCCTGCCAACGATCAGCGAGTTCCTGCAGTTGGTACAGCTTGGCGACAGTCGTCACAATCCGTTAGGTGAAATGAACCGGTGTTTATTAGGGGACGGACGAGTACCGATCCCGGCAATTCTGGAATCATTGAACCAAGCCGCTTACGATGGCTGGATTGAAATTGAAGTCCTTGGCCAAGACGTTGAACGTCTCGACTACGAAACCATCCTGGATCACTCCGTCGACTACGTCAATCGCCTTCGCGGTTTGGTTACGCAAGCTTAGAACTGGAAGTATACGAACGGGCGGAAACTGGTTGGCGCATAGATTGCGAGTGCCGCCAGTGCAAACCCGACCAACCAAGGCGTCGTCCAGCGGTCTGATGGCAAATCGAGAATTGATCGGTAACGCGTCAGCCAGATCGCATGCTCAAGCATCAGCAGTGCTAGGGCAATCAGCGGTAGTGGCGGAAGCCATAATAGTCCTGGATAGGGGGCGATCAGTTGCGACCATAGGGTAAAGAATTGGTCGATCGATGACGTGCGGAAAAGCGTCCAACCGATGACAACGATCGAAAAGGTGATGCCCGTTTCAAAAATTCGTCTTGGCAAACTCGCTAGCGGGTCGGTCGTCCAGGCGCGGGTCAAACATAGCATCCCACCGTGCCATAAGCCCCAAATGACAAAGTTCCACGATGCGCCGTGCCACAATCCACCCAAAGTCATGGTGATTATAAGATTGCGATAGGTGAAAAAGGGACCGACGCGATTTCCGCCCAGTGGAATATAGAGATAATCTCGCAACCAGGTTGAAAGCGTGATGTGCCACCGTCGCCAGAAATCGCCAGGCGACCGTGAAAGATAAGGATGACGAAAGTTGTCGGGCAATTCGAATCCGAGCAACCGAGCCGATCCGATCGCGATGTCGCTGTATCCTGAGAAATCGCCATAGATTTGTCCGGTGTAGGCAAGAACAGCTAACACGACCGTCGGCCACGCATAAAGATCGGGTGCCGCAAAAACTGGGTCGGCAAAGGTTGCAAGATGATCAGCGATCAAAACCTTCTTGACAAAACCTCGCAATAATTGAGCTAGGCCCGAATAAATTTGGACCGGTTGTGGATGCAACATCCTTGACAATTGCGGCAAAAACTCCGACGCCCGAACGATCGGTCCGGCGACCAATTGCGGAAAGAAGGCGACATAGAGTGCGAAGTCGAGCAGGCTAGTGCAAGGTCGCAGCGTGCGGCGATAAACGTCGATCGAATAGCTGAGCGTTTGAAACGTGTAGAACGAAATACCGATCGGAAGAATGATGTTTAGCGTAGTGCCGCTGAGTCCCCATTGGCCGAATATCGCCTCAGCCGACTCAATGAAAAAATTGTAGTACTTGAAAAAGCCGAGCAACCCAAGGTTGCCGATCAAACTGGTCAACAACAACGTGCGACGAACCGTAGGTCGATCGAAGCGATTCAACAGGTTGCCGATCGTATAGTCGAGTAGCGTCGAAAAAACCAACAAGCCGGCAAATCGGTAGTCCCAGTAAGCATAGAAATAGTAGCTGGCCACCAGCAGCACGATCTTGCGGGGCGTCGGATACGATATCCGCGCATTGACCAGCACCACGATTGCTAAGAAAACGATGAACTCAAGTTGTGCGAAGTTCATTTCGGATCACGTCGGGTGCAAGCTGATCGAAGCCTTCACCGCTTTTGACGCTCCTGCAACAACACAACAATTTTTTCCGCAACAATACGGTTTCCGTTTACGTTCAAATGTCCGTAAGACGGCATGCCGTTGTGGAACCCTCGGGCGACTTGGCCCTTGAATCGCCACAGATCGATAAAGTCTTGACGACAATCGGCGACGGCAATCCCCTTGGATTGCAGAGCTTGGTGAATCGCGACAAAGATTGCGTCGTCGGGATGATTTGTGACAATTCCGCCGCTGAGTCTTGGTGTCGCTGGCGCATACAGGATCGCGATTCGTCCATCATAAGAAGTTCCGATTTCCAATAATAATTTTGCTACCTCGTCGGCGATTTTTTCATTGCGAAGCACTTCTTCATTTGGATCATCGATGCGATTGGTCGCCGCGATTGGATGGGTTCGCGGACCGAGCGAAAAATCGAGTTGACGGATTCCGCCGGTATCCGGATCTCGCAAAACTCGTTTACTGGCCGCGAATAACGCTTGCGCTCCAATCCGTTTGGCAAACCGAACCCACTTCGGCGACTCGACGATCCAGCGTCGATAGGCCGCGGTAGCGTCTGGCGAAACGGCGATTGTCAAGTCGCTCAAGTCGGTGATGACCCAAACGTGCAGATCGGGTTTCCATAATTTGTCTGCACCGGCGATCAAGTCTTGCCAATCGCGTGCATCGGCACCCGATCGCCCCATCGGCAGGCAATCGATTTGCAATTGATATTGATCCTGGGCGATTCGGATTGCTTGATTATGAATCTTTTCTGGGTCGTCGACACAGACACCTTCGACTTGTGAATCGCCCCAAATGACGACTTTACGGATAGAAGAACTTTCTTGATTAGGCTCGCCTGCATCGACGCGTGGTTGCCAACCCGGCAAACCATGAGGACCAATCAGGGTGCGTCCCCAACCCTCGGATCGCCAATCGACAACGTCGCCGGGTCGAAGTGTGTTGACATCCAGTGATGGGTCGTAGGTGCGAATCAGAATCGAGTCGAGAACCCAAGGTCCGATCAGCCAGACGATTAGCCAACTGCCGAAAACGCCGGTTATCCATTGTCCAGCAATTCGCGCCGTGATGATTTTTTTTGGCGGCAGATTCGCTTTGTTTTCGTTCGTCGCCATCATCCCGCGTCAGCATCGATCGGCACGACATCAACGGAAACGTTCAACGATGTGTTGCCACCGCCCAGAACAACACCTCGCATCGGCGCGACGTCACCATAATCACGTCCTACGCAAATCGGCACATGATCAGTCGCGACTAAGCACGCGTTGGTGGGGTCGAGGTCGATCCAGCCGAGACGTTGGCCAGCGTAAAGGCTTGCCCAGGCATGCGATTGATCGGCACCAACCAATCGAGGCTTTCCCGGCGGTGGTATCGTTCTTAGATAACCACTGACGTAACGTGCCGCCAAGCCGATCGAACGCAGGCAGGCGATTTCGATTTGTGCGAAATCTTGACACACGCCCGCTCGTAACCCGAACGCTTCTTCAGCCCGTGTGTCGACGCGGGTCGCATTAACATCATATTTAAAATCACGAAAGATTCGCTTCGTCAGATCCAATCCTGCTTCTAAGATTGGCCGATTGGGATAGAAGGATTGCTGGGCATACTGTGCAAACTTTTCACCGGTATTCACCATCGACGACGGATATCGAAACTCACATACGGAAAACCAATCCGGATTATTGCCTCCCGAAATTGCATCGCGGACCGTTTCCCAGGGTTCCGTTTGGTCCGCTCGCGGAAACGACGTGGCGGTCACTTCAACATCGCTCGATACGATCACGGTCAATTCGCGATGTTGCGTTTCGATCGAAAACGTATGCACAGGATTACCGAAGTAATCGACATGAGAACTGGACAGTCCTGGCGGAGGTTGAATATGGACTTCCGCATCGCGACATTTAACACGCGGCAATTCGCGTGGAATCATCATCACTTGATTTTGGCAAATCGCGACCGGATCGGTATACCGATAATGAGTCTTATGAGTGATTCGATAGCGGCTGGATGAAGTGGTCACAATCAAATCCGTGCGATTATGGTTTAAACTTGTCCGGTCAACGCTTGGGAAGCGACCGTATGGATTAAGTATCGGGCAGCGATCGCATTGGAAAGCTCTGGCAATCCCTCGGTCAATATTTCTAATAAGTGATCGAGCGATTCGCGGCGACCGGCCGGGCTGGCTGTGGCCAATAACGTCGGCTGGGCCATTCGCACGCGATGCAATAGATCAAACGCCAGTCGACGATCATAGGGCACGCCAACCTCATCCGCTTCAACTGGCAATGGCCCCATGACTTCGGCAATTCGTTCCAGTTGGAACAAAATCGATCGCGGATTGGTTTCGTCGGTGATCAAGAGATCAAGCGTCGCATCGGGCTCAAGTCTCAACAAATATCGCGATCGATAGGTCATGATGCTGTCGGTCGCTTCTAAGACGGCTTCGAGCACTGGCCTTTCGTCGGACACGTGTGGGCGTTGGGACGGGGCTGAATCGGTCGCTGCGGCATTGGTCGCGGGTTGGGCGCTGGCTTGCGATGAGGCCGGCTTGGCCGTTGGTGTCGCACCGTTTGCGTTGCGATTGAGAAACTGTTCCGCCACTTGGCCAGACACTTTCGTGCCTGGTGTATCAATGTCAGTGGTTTCTCCGGCGATCGCTTTGGCATCCTTGTCGGGTCTTAGCCCTGTGGCGGCTGACTTAGCAGCCTGCGCTCTGGCAGCTCGCGACATCGAATCGAGGTCGACCAAGGTAGCCCGCAGCAGTTCTGCGGTTTGCCAAGCCCGCTCGATCCGTCGGCCGAGTTGCAGGAAACGCCAACCGAGGGTGCGCGTAAAGCTTTCCGAACCTAGGCCAGAAAACGCCAGCAGTCCCGTGATCAGCCGCGTCAACCGCGCGATCGCCAATCGCGTGTCGCTCTTGGCGCGGATCTGGACCGGCTGAGCCAGTTCCTCTTGGATTTGCTGGACAATCCGATAGGCATCCAGCGAAATGCGGTCGCGAACCGCAGTCGCTTTATCGGCCAAAGCCGACACGCTGGGGCTGAGCCCGCGTTGTTGGTCGATCGTGTACAGCGATTTGGGCAACGCGTCATCCAGGCTGGGCAATCCGCCCTGCAATTCTTTGACCGCATAATCGGGTTCGATCTGTCCGATCGCCGCCAGAGCCGCGATCAAACGGGGCATTTCGGGCGTGTCGGCTGCGGATTGTTCGCCAACCAAACGGAGCATGGTCGTACGCAGCAGCCGCGCGATTGCTTCGGCACGTTCGCTGTAACGGCCCAGCCAAAACAGGTTTTCGGCAACGCGGCTAGGCAATTCTGCACCGCCACGGACGAACCTGAGCGGGACGTGTGGCGATGGCAACAGCGTGCTCGATTGGTCGACCGGTCCGTCCGCCACGACCCAGCAATCCTGGCCCAATTGCGTCGAATGATGGGGATTTTCAACACCTTCGGACGTCGGGCTGACGCGCACCAGTCCGCCGGGCAGCACGTCCACTTGGCCAGCGAATTGAATCTGGAACGATCGCAGCGCCACACACCACGACTGCATCCGCCCGTCACGCCAAACTGGCGTGGCGCTGCGCGGGATCGGCTCCTGGGCGACATATTGATGTGGGTTCGCTCGGATCGCCGACATCAGTTCTTCGCGAGCGTGTTGTGACAGATCACGCGGCCGCGTCGGTCGGTCGCCGCGAATCGTAAACGCGGGACGGATGATGTAGCGATCCAAATCATTGAGCACTTGTCGGCACGAATCGCGGTCACCGCACCACAGCGTTGTCATCGTCGGCAGGATCGGCTCTTCACCCAGTAGAAACCGGCTGGCGGCTGGCAAAAACGGCAACAGCGACGGCGACTGGGTCAGTTTGCTGCCCAAACTGTTGGCGATCCCGACATTGCCACTGCGGACTGCTTGTACCAGCCCGGTAACGCCCTCAACGGCCGCCGGATCCAGTTCCAGCGGATCGCAGAACTCGTCCGAAACGTGTCGCCACAACACATCGATCGGCAGCAGGCCGCCCAACGTTTTGAGGTTCAACATGCCGTTTCGTACAGCCAAATCACGTCCTTGAACGAGCGTATAACCGAGATATCGCGCCAGATAGGTGTCTTCAAAGTAGCGATAACTTTTCTGGCCCGGCGTCAGGATCGCCACCCGCGGGTTCTGGCTCGGTCGCGGCGACAACGACTCGAACATCCGTCGCAGGCGAATGAAAAACGATGCGATGCGGTGAATATTGCTCCGCTGAATCAGCTCCGGATACGCGCGACTGGTGATGATGCGATTTTCGACCAAGTATCCTAAACCGCTCGGTGCACGCGTTCGGTCGCCCGTCACGCACCAAACGCCATTGGGATCACGCGCCAAATCGGTCGCGATGACATGCAACCGCGCCCCACCGCTCTTGGGCAAACCGTGATAAGCACGCAGAAACTCGGGATTACGCAGCACCACATCGGCAGGCAAGACGCGTTCGCGGAGCAAACGTTGCGGTCCCAGCAGGTCGTCCAGCACCGCTTCCAGCAACCGCGTTCGCTGCTTCAGCCCTTGGTCGAGCGCCTTCCATTCGGCCGCGTGGATCACCAGCGGTGTGAATGCCAGTTCCCAAGGCCGCGTCCGTTCGCCTTCTTGTTCGAGAGCGTTGTAGGTGACGCCACTTTCACGCACTAGCGCCGCACCTTCTGCGACCAACGTTTCCAATGAATCGCGGCCAAGGGTGTTGATGTGGCTGACCAGCGGCCCGAACGCGGGACGCGGCGAGCCGTCGCGAGAAAAGCATTCGTCGTAATGCCCGCTGGGCGCGGAGTAACCGTCGAAGGGGGCCGATGCGATCGTTGTTGTGGTGCTCAATTCTGTTCCGTGATGTCAGTAATCGATCGGCGGCGCCGGCTAGACTCTGTTTGAAAAGGGGGCTGACCTTCTCCGGCGAGGCTCGAAATAGCGGGAAAAACGTCTCGGCTCCGAAAGGTCAGCCCCCTTTTCCAACAGAGCCTTGCATTCCCGCTAACCTCCACAGGGTAGTCGTCTGGCGATCCGGAGTCAGTAGGGAAGCGGTCGAACAGGCGAGTCTGCAGAGATCACGCGCCGAAATCTCCGTTAATTTCGTTTTTACGCTCGAACCCCCGCCCCCGCGTGGCGTTACTGCTGCAATGCATACAGCATCAAATTGATCGCCACCTTAGCCGCATCGGTCGTGTCGTATCCGGGGCATTGGATCGAGTTTTGGCTTTCCAAGGCACAGCTCAGATCCAGCGGCGAGAAAAACACGGATGCAACCGAGTCGACCATCGCCACTTCGACCAGCGGCGTGCCACGTCGGCGACTGACTTCCATCGCCCCGCCGG
>DNWZ01000689.1 GCA_003506095.1 Planctomycetaceae bacterium
TCTAATGGGTTGAGTGTGTTAGGTCACGACACAACCTCGCCTAGCGACGGTCGGGCTTGTCGCGATCACGTAGCCAAGGTTTAGGTGCGTTAACGGCCGCCCTGCATCATTACGGCGACGGCAGGGCTTGTCCCGGCCAGGTCGCAATAGCTTTGGTGCGCTATACCGCAAAAACCAGTTTACAATTGCTTAACCATGGTGCTGCATTCCAAGAATCGCACCTACCGCCGCGATCGAACCAACTGATCACCCCTGCTGCAAAGAAACGTAAGCAATTAACCTGTTAATCATTAAGCTTTTCCGCGTCACCACACCCCGGTGGCCGGGCAAAAGCCAAACCCTCTATTTGAGTCGGCAAGGCGAGATCACAGTGTTCGATCAGCTTAAGCCAGCACGGCGACTCATTCATCAAACCGCGATGCGTGGATACTATAAATAATCGTATAGATTGCCCGGTTTTTCTGGGACAATCTTTCAAAATAAGCTAACCCAAACGCTTGTTCTTGACACCCTGAACCGTTAGAATCCAGGTATGCGTACAATCGTCGCCCTAACCGTCATCACGCTTTTTGCACTGGCAACGGCACGTTGCGCAGACGCCGGTGTGATGTTGGGCGACTCGCCTGCCGTGATCGCTCAGGACGCCTCTTCGCTGTCGGCGGATTTAACACCGCTTCAGAAAGAAGAGCAGAAGCGGGGCAGTTTTCATCAGGGCGAGTCGTCCGCAATGTACGGTTTCTCGATCAGTGTGAGCCAAACGGTGGTTCAATCAGCAACGGGTGCGTCTTTCGAGAATCTCATCCAACAACCGCCATTGCTTGGTCTTTTAGGTATCTCTAACGAGGCTTTGCCTGTTAGTCCTGAATTAGATAGCCTCCTGAAACCTTCGTGAGCGTTGAATCTGAAGCTTCAGATTTTTCGTTTAATGTAAGTGTTTTCGATCTTGGAGAATTAATAATGTTACGCAAGTTTTTGTGTGTCGCCGCACTGGCGATGTTTGCTGGTCCTGCGCAAGCAGGCGTTTTGGGTGCTTCCTTGTCGTTTGACGGAAATATTGATTTCGTTAACGACGACAGTGCAGGTGTTTTTGTGGATCTGACTGGTAATGGCATCGCAGATTTGGTTCAGGGCGTCATATGGTTTGACGCGACAAATACCGCGGGGAATATTTTTCCTGCCACTGGTGGAAGTCTGTTCGGAATTTACTCGTTTGACTTGACGAACAACGGGCAACCCATTCCCTCGCTCGCGTTCACCGGAACTGCAGCCAGTTCCGCCGGGCAAACCGTACGTGATTTGCTTAAGTTTGGCACAGGTGATTCAGCCGACTTCTCGGGGCTAATCACTCGCGACGCCACGGTTTCGAATGCTTTTACGATTATCGAGACTATGGGTAACTACAGCCTGAATAACTGGCGGAATACTGCCGCTGCAGGTACGCCAATGAATCTTGAGTTTGATTTTGGCAGTGGTTGGACAAGCGATCTGAGTTCGTTTGATGTGGCGTTGGAAGCGGGACTTGACGGGATCGACGATAGCCACAATATCCAAATTTTCTTCGGTGGCTCTGGCGGACCGATTGGGGCGTTTAACGGAACCTATACTGTCAGGTCCGATGTTTTCGGCTCAGGCGTTCAGTTTCTCGATCTGACCAACGCCCTATCCGGTGGGGTCGGTCAAATCATCATTGAGAATGGTTCAATTTCGAGTCCGGAATCAACAGGAGTTGGTGTTCGCGGCTTCAACTTCTCCGATAGGGGGACGTTTCAAGTGAACGCTGTTCCAGAACCCTCGACTATCATTGGTTTCTTGGCGCTGGCTGGACTTGGAATGGGTAGATCCGTTCGGCGACGTGCGAATCGCTAAGATATACCGATTCTAGAAGGTTGAATCCTGCAGACGCTGATCTTTCGGTCAGCGTCTTTTTTTATTCGCGGTTAGGCACGCATATGGCAAACAATCGGATTTTGCTCTTTTCCGAAGGCATTAGTTTCTGTCATGTGGTTCGTCCGCTGGTTATCGGGAAATGGATTAAGTCACTTTGCGACATCGACTTGGTGGTCGCAACGCCTGCCAACCGAGTTCCGTTCTTTGCCGAAGAGGGTTTTCAGACAGAAGTGATACAGATCGCAGATCCACGAGAAATATACAAACGCCTTTCAGTTGGTGGGCCGGTTTATACCGTCGGTGATTTGGAAAAGTATTATCGTGACGATTCGATCTTGCTTGATCGAATTGAGCCCCAAGTCGTAATAGCCGACTTTCGGTTTCCGTTGTTGCAGTTGAGTCAACATCGCAGCATACCGACGATCGGCATTACCAGCGCGAGTTGCCACCCTTCATTTGATAACTCCGGCTCCGTGCCGAATTGTTTTCTAAAACCACGTCTTTTTCCACCAGCGTTGATTGATTATGCGGATGGAACTTTCTTGGGTAGAACCGTTCGGCGACAGATTCTCACACAGATATCTCGACCGTATAAAGAGGCATCAAGGCGACATAAGCTGCCCGTTCTTGAATCCTTCTTCGAGTATGCGAGCCAGGGAGACTTGTGTCTCTTGTCGGACCACCCGGAGGTCATGTCCATTAAGCGCTTGCGGCAAAGCGATCAATACACAGGCCCATTGATCTGGCATCGTGAAACCCCGCTTCCAGATGGTCTCTCAGACACGTTAATCGAGGCAAGCAGAGTCGTGTATATCACGGTGGGCACTCAGGATTCGATGGAAACCGGGTTCGTTGGCCCACTAGCCAGATCACTAACGTCGAGGGGAATAACCACGGTTATCTCGCGAGGCGGTCGTTCATTTGAGATTTCGTTAAAACACGAGAAGCTTTTCGTATTCAATTTTCTAAACGAATCAAAATTACTGCCGCTCGTCGACCTTTGGATTTATCACGGTAGTGCATTAAGCACGTATAACGGCTTGGCTTTTGGTGTACCAATGATTTCGATTCCTCAGCAAGCTGACCAGCATTTCCATTCATTGGCGCTGGAGCGTCTTCAAGTTGGAGAAATAGTTCGTCCCCGCGAGCTTGATGTAACTCGGCTTGTTAAGTTGGCAATGGCGTTTTTGGAGGACAATCAGATCCACGATCGATCTCGTTTAATCAGTGATAGACTCGCCGGTACAGAATTGCAACAACAGGCAAAGAATCGAATTCGCAGTTTTCTAGAAGAAGCAGGTGTCTCGGTTCGATAGAAGAATCCGAGAATGCCATCATGTCTGTTCAGCGGTTGCAATTTGCTTAGTCTCTCCTAGTCAGTGCTCGCCTTTCTGTAAGGGGGGTAGCCAAGGTTATTGATCGCTGATGACAAATCCTTGTAACACAGCGATGCCCGTTTTGACTCGTCGTTATCGAGTTTATTAAAACAAATGTTCGTCACGCATACTGCTGATCTTGGTGTGACCGGTGATATTGTAATCGGAAGATCGAAGCCGTGGCCATTTGCGATCGGAGCCATGGCCGAGACCAGGCGTTTGGCGTCCTTGCCGGAGCAGGGGATGACTGGCGAGATCCAGATTAATCCCGCATCGATGACTTCGCCTGACTTTGGACGGTTGCGACAAAAAGCACCTTCGAGGTGCTTATTCGAAGGGGTTCCGCATAGTAGATCATAGACGTCGGCGATGGTTGTCGATATGTTTCTTACTGGGTCGAAAAGCGTTGATGATGGAAGATGGCATGAGACCCTCTTAAGCGTTCGAACCTGCCACTTACAAAAGAAACGAATCGGGCAAATATCCTTGAATGCTTTCTTTATCTCCTTCTTCTTCGCTGACACGATTCGTCTCGACCCGTAAAGACCGCCAAGTCCATTCCACTGGCCAATTCCAGCTTCTTTTGCCATTGCCGCTCGTTCTACAGCAGTCAATGGGGCGCGATTGTCACTGTGTTCTTTCATGGTCCGCTGAGTTGACAAGACTCGTATGTCGTTGGCGATGTGAACGACGCTACCAATGGTTCCGTCGCGACGCAATTGGCCGATTCGGTCGACAATGAGAGCGAAGACCTCCGTCTCGTTTGTTTTGAACCCGAAGCCAATGACTCTTTCATAATGTGGCATCAGCCAAATGGTCATTCGCGTTACGATACCGGCGTGACTCTGTGCAAATAAGCCTTGTGTGCAGGGGCCGTTGCCATAAGGATAAACATGGCCAACGTTGCTTCCGGTAACGTCACCGAAGCCAGTCTGTTTTATTGTACCATCCGGCAGAACGACTTGATAGTTGCATGAATGGGCCACTCGATCGCCGTAGGGTGTGTGGCCGAAACCACGCTGTAAAATGTTCCCAACAATACTCGCATCGGGTCCCGCCCCAGTAACGTCGAGCATCAGGCGTGCTCCCTGGGCCAGTAGTTCTTCGGCTAGTTGGCCTTGAGTCACACCGGGCTCGATCACCGCGTAGGCGAGTTCCTCATTGATCTCGACTATGCGATTCATACGTCGCAAGTCGACAATCAATTGGCCATCGCGTTGCGCACACGCGTCTCCGTAGCCCCAGTTCTTTCCGCGGCTAATCGCGTGCGGCTTTAACCCAAAGATGCTTGCGCCCTTGACAATCTGCTGAACTTCGCTGACGCTGCCGGGGCGAACAATTATCGCTGGCGTGGTGGATCTTGGAAGTGTAGATTTCGAATATTCAAACCGGCTCGCATCGTCACAAAGCACATGCTCCTTTCCGATGACTGCCGCGAACCATTCTGCAGCCTTTGCGACGGTTGCGCCGACGGGTTGCAAGCCAGCGATCATTCCTGCGAGGTTAAGTGGATCAGTTTCGGTCATTCGTTCGACAATAATTCTTTCGTTCGATGCATTTGCTAAGTTCCCTTGAATGGCCGAGTAGGCATGGTTTGTAGTTGGATTCATCGATCGCTTTGTTATTTAAATTTCTTACCCAAGCACCAGGCAGTTTCGAATGGATGTAGCGGTTTACAGTCGCTGTCGAAAGTTAGCTTAAGGCTAATCACCGATGCCGACTTCCGGATTAATTCCCCAACCTGGCCGCACCGTCTTGCGGGTTGCAAAGTGTGTAGCGTTTAAGCTGCTCGTTCTTCAGTGAAATCGTTCACATAGCTGCTGAAGTGCACCACCTCTTTAGGTGTCATGGCTCGCCTTGATAATGCTTCCGGGGGGAAACGTGCCCAGGGGGAGTACCACTCCTGCCAGCGCGCGTCGACTCGTTCTAGCTGATTGATCGACACCGCGATCAAGACCGCCGGGTGGTTGAGAACTCCTGCGTAGGGAACCGCATCGCTAAGGCAGCGAAATCCCATGATGCGACTATAAAAACGGGCATGACGCGGATGGACTGCGGCCAGTAGTTCATCGATGCCATGACGACGCGCAAACGCGACCGCGACAGCGGTTAACTGAGAAAA
>DNWZ01000347.1 GCA_003506095.1 Planctomycetaceae bacterium
CCGCCGGGCTGCTGCTGGCCCTGTTGCCCTTGCTGGCCCTGTTGCCCGGACTGGGCTTGTTGCTGGCCATCGCTAGGCGGTTGGGATTGTCCGTCCTGTTGCTGGCCATCTTGTGATTGGCCGTCTTGCGATTGTTCGCCCTGTTGCTGGCGCGATTGGGTCAGCGAGCGGTCGAGTTCGTCCAGCGTTTGTGCCATCTGGCGTGCCGAAGCCGCTTTTTGGTCGCCCGCGTTTTCGCCTTGCTGATTTCGCTGCGCCGAGTTCTCTGACACTTGGTCGATCGCTTGCAAAAGTGCTTCGGCCTGTTGGGCGATCGCCTGCTCGGCTTTCCCGAGCGACTGGCCCGACTGTTCCGCCGGCGTTACCGGACTCTGGCTCGCCTGGGCCTTGGCTATCGCTTCGTCAGCCGCTTGTGCGATCGCGGCTTGAGCCTGAGCGACTTCTTGATCGGCGGCGTTTTGGACGGCATCGGCGACGCTAGCGATCGTTTCCGCCGAGTTTTGGTCGCCGAGCCGTTCTTGATGCCGGGCCGCTCGTTGCAGGTTTTCTGCCGCTCGCTGGACTTCCGCTTGCACGTCAGCCTGCGATTGCTGGGTCGATTGCAATTGGTCGCTATCGGCCATCAATTCCGGAGCCGCGTTGGATTTTTCCACAGCCGCTTCGAGCGCCGCTTGTTGAGCCTTCAGATCCTCGGCGGCCCGTTGCTGCATCGATTGCACCAATTCAGCGGCCGGGCGCGGCGATTCGAGCGGCAACAGCGGCGTGCGTCCGATTTCGGCCAACCGCTCGCGTGCCTTTTCGACGGTTTCACGGCGGCGTTGGATGTCGGCTTCGGCGACCGCAACACGCTGTTTTTCGGCTTCCAAGCGAGCTTCGGCACGAGCGCGGTCACGCTTCAAATCTTGGTGATCGGGTTCTTTGGCGAGCCGTTTTTCGACTTCGCCCAATTGCCGCTCGGCCTGCTGTTGCTGCGCCTTCGCTTGGCGCGACGCCTGTTCGGATTGGCTGGTCATTTGGCTGGCGCGGTTTTGCAAATTGCGAACCGCACCGGCCAGCGTGTCGCGAGTCTGGCGTTGCAGGTTTTGCATGTCACGTTGTTCGGACTTCTGTTGTTCGCCCTTGACCGCTGATTCCGGATTTTTCCTCAGCGAATCGATCGCCGCTTCGCTCTTTTGCAAGGTCTCGACCGCATCGGCCAGTTGGCCTTTGACTTCGTTCGCCTTGGCACGCAAATCGCCCAGCAGTTCTTGTTCGGCCGATTGTACGTTGGCAGACTGCATCGCCTGTTGCAGTTGTTGCGAAGCGTTTTCGAGATCGCCGCGAGCCGCATCGGCTTGCTTGGCCAGCGGTTCGGGCAAGGCGTTCAATCGCGCCGCAGCCTGTTTCGCGGTGTGCATCATCGACCGCTGGACCGCTTCGGCATTGTCCGCCGCACTGCGGATCGCGTCTTCCAAACGTCGTTTTTCCGCCATGATTTGCGGGTCTTGGCGTTCCAGGTCCAAACGCAATTGACGTTCACGGCTGGCCGCTTGGGTCAACGATTGTTGTGCGTCCTGCAGCGACCGCTCGGCGATCTTGTCCAGTTCGTTCCGCATCAGCTCGTTTCGTTTCAGCTCTTGCGATAACTTTTCCAACATTTCACGTGGATCGGACTGCAACGCTTCGGCCAGCGCCTTGCTGCGAGCGAAATCTTGGTCGAGCTGGTTCTTCAGGCCGAGTTCCTGTTCAAGGCTCGCCAGGCTGGACGGCTGGGCTGTGGCCGGATCGGCCGAGTCGGCGGCCGCCTTGGCTTGGTTTTCGTAATGTTCAGCGATCTTTTCGAGCGTCTGGGCCGCATCGGCTAGCGGTTGCGCGGCGGTTTGCAGCGCCGCTTCGGCCGTCGCTTCATCCGCCGCTTCGCTCGCCTTTTCCACCGCTTGCGTCGTCGCCTCGGTCGCGGCCTTCATCTGTTGGTCGATCGCTCGCGAAGCGATATCGGCGTCGCGTGCTTTCTGCAGCCCCTCGGCGTTCATCAAGTCTTGCGTGTTCGCTTCATCGACGAGCGCTTCACGCAGTTTTTCGGCCTGCTCGGCGATCTGTTTTTGCAGGTCGTTCAATTTGTCGGCGGCTTCTTTGGGCGGCTGCTTTTCTTCCTGCGGCTGTTGCTGCTGCTTCGCCAGTTCTTCGGCTTCTCGTAGTTGTTTGGCGGTGTCGCGAGCCATTTCGCCCAAGTCGGGTAAGTAGGCTTCCAATCGACGGCGTGCATCGGCCATCGCTGGTACGATCGATTGGCCGGATTCGACCAACGATTGGTGCAACGCATCGAGGCTGTCCGCTAACGAGGTCGCTGTCATGTTTTGCCAGCGACGCGAAGTGATCGCCGAAGAAACCTTTGATTGTTCGCGACCGTGGACGACGTTGTGCAGCGGTTGGCGGATTTCCCAAGGAATCGACGATCGATCGAACCCGGAAAGCGATTGGTCGAAGCCTCGCTGTATCCGTTCCCAACGCATCGGCGCATCGATCCGCGCCGTTGACGTGTCGATGTCCCAGCGTTCGGTGTCGGCCAAGCCGCGCGCTTCGGTCAACCACTGCGTCCACCAGTGGCCGGCTTCGAGTTGATAGAACGCGGTTTTGATTTCTTCAACGACATCATCAAACTTCTTGTTTTCAGGCAGGACAAAGTCGTCGGCGCGAATCGTGTCGAGCACTCGTTGCATCAGTCTGGCGTCGGCGACAAAGCGTCGATCAGCGCCGGGGCGTCGCAAGTTCGCTTCGGCGTCCAACTTGATCTGTTGACCGATTTCGCCCAAACGCGTGACCAGTTGCTGTTGCATCGCAGTCGCCTCGATCGCCTTGGCGCTGTCCTTGGTCGCGTCGCCTTCGCGCAATCGACGCACTTCACGAGCGAAGTTGGCGGCGTCTTGCATCGGCCCGATATTCCAACCGGCAAAGTCGATCAAGCGGTTATGAGATTCGATGATCAGCGACGGCAACCGGCCATCGATCATGCCATATCGCCGACGCGACGAAAGGTCTTTGATCAAATCGTTGGTCGTCCCGCGCGTTCGTTGCTCGCCAACATCCGGGCTTTCATGTTCCGCCAATCTTTGCAGCCAACTGTCGATCCAGCGACGGATCTGTTCGTTGTGGTTCACCGTCGAGTCGGGGATCCGTTTTTCGAACTCTTTGATCAGCGCCAGCGATTCGCGAAACTGCTGCTGGGTCACTTGGTGATACGGACCAAACGATTGCCACTGGATCGCTCCGTCTGGATCGGCCAACGGCTGCATCGACAGCACCATGCGGTCGAAATCTTCGGCCAAGGTGACGGCCAAACGGTGAGCGACCGATTGCTTCACGGCGTCGTTGATATAACCAGCGGCCCGAGCGACTTGTTTGAACGGTTCGCGTTTTGCGGCATCGACCGTATCGGCCCGCACGATCTCCGTGTCGACTCGCGAAATCGCACGAGCCAACAATTCGATCTCACCCGCTTCGCTGTCATGCATGGCCGATCGCGTCATCGTCACCAATTTTGCTAGGATCGACTTGGATTGCTGGGCGATCGATGGCGGTTTGACGTCGTCAAGATTTTCTTCGGCAGGTGCACCGGCAGCAGCGTTATCCTTCGGCTTCTCCAGCCCCAAACGAATCGCCTCTTCGGCCACAGCGGCTTGCCAGCGACTGACATCCGCAGCCAAATCGGCCCACGCGCGGACATTCTCGCGACGACGAACATCGAGCGCCTGGTCGCTGATCAAATACTCGCGCACTTCCGATTCACCGCGCTGGCCCAAACGATCGATCGCGACGATTCGCGTGCGGATCAAGTCGCCAGGGTTCAAAGACCGGTTCTCGCCAGCGATCGAGGCCAAGTTCCAAGCCCATTGCTTGTCGACTTTGGCTGGCACTTCACCGCTTTCGTCCAACGGTCGCAATTCCCACTGGCCACGATTGATCGCCACTTCTTGAAACAATCGCTCGATCGGCATTTCATCGGCCACTGTCGCTCGCAACGAAACCGTTGCCCGCGAAGTGACCAAACGTTTCTTCGGGGCGTTTGTCGATTGGGTTGGCGGGGTCGATCCATCGGTCGATGCTTTCGCCGTTTCAGCCCAAGCGACCAGCGGCGGTTGGTCGACGTCGGCGATGATCGCATATTGCGGGCTAAGCGGGTTATCGAAACCGGTTTCGGCGCTGCGGGCCAAAACTTGATAGCGATCGTCTTGCGTGATCATCATCGTCGCGGACCAACGATCGCCTTCGCCCGTCATTGCAACCTTCGAATCGTCGCCGACCATTCGGATAAACGCATCAACAACCGGCATGTCGAACGTCACCGCGATTGTCGCTCGGCTGCCACGAATGACTCGTAAATCACCACTTTCTGCCGTGATCGACTTCACCGGCAACCGCGAATAATCGGGCTGCGCAATGGACATCTCGAACTGCGTTGCCGTCGGACGCGGACGCGGCGAAAGGGTATGCCACGCAGTAACTCCGTCGCCGGCCAAAATGCGATATCGCATCGTTTCTTGTTGGACCGGCAAGTTCGCCGCCAGCCGCGTCATCGGCTCGCCCAGCACCGACATCGACTCGCCATCATCGACCAAGTTCATCGCCATCGAACCACGCAGGCCACCGTCGGATTGCCACTGCAACGTCGCCTTTTCAACCGGATAGTCGAGCGTTTCGATCGCGATCGCCGTCAATTCATCCGCCGGAACCGATCGCGTTGCCGGTTCGGGACGCGTGATTTGAATGCGTGTTCGTGAAACGCGGTCGAGGTCGATTCCGGGAATGATCGCTCGAGCAAACCGATTGCCATAATTCAAGCTGGGGATCAGGGCTAGCGAAACGGCGGCGATGAACAGGACGGCTGCGATCACCAGCGGCCGCTGCAAAAGGCGAACGGGCAACAATTCGCGAACGTCCAAGCGGCTGATCCGAAACGCCACGTCGCGCTGAGCCGCTTCGATGAACGCGAGTGACCCGATTGATGAAGCGCTGGATGAGTCGGCTGGCTGCGACTTATCTGCAGCTCGTGACTTATCTGCAGCTCGGGCCAATTCGACCGCTGACAGCAATCGGTCACGCATCTCCGGCCTCGCCCCTTCCATCGCCAGCGCCGCACGCCGCAGCGGTTCGTCACCGCGCAGCCTTGGAAGCGTTAGAAACAAGAAGACTCCAGCGGCGATTGCGTAGGCTGCCAGTGTCAACAACGACCTCGGACCACGCTCGATCACCCAGACCGCATCGATCCAAGTGACGAACAAGACGGCGATGATCCACACCGCCAGCGCGATCAGGGCAGATCGAAACAGGATCCACCAACGTTGCCGCCTAGCGAATCGATTCAGTTGGTCGTGAA
>DNWZ01000790.1 GCA_003506095.1 Planctomycetaceae bacterium
TTGAGGAAGAAGTCGAAGCGATGGAACGGATTAGACGCAAGAGCGACTTGCGCAGCGAACGCATGTCTCGACGAATTGCCGAAGCCACTGCGTCCGGCCTTTCAGCGGATGAAGCATTTGAATTGGCGATGAATGAAGAGGGCTTGCCAGCCTTGCCACGTGACTCAGCCGAGCCATGCGGCTACACAGAAACCGAACCGTGGATTGAAAGCCTGCCAGCGAACCCGCTCGACGAGGATAGTGAGATTTCACGCCGTCTCGAACACCCAGCGGTAATCCAAGCGCATGCCTTCGTTCACGAAGTCTTCGACTTGGCGCGAAAGGACTCAACGCAGTCATCGTACTTTTCGATTCTTACGCGAGCCAGCATGGAGATCGTGGGCGGCCTTGTGCAAGCGACCAGCGACGAATTGGGCGACAATATTGGTCGGGCCTTGGCCATTACGCAGTTAAAACGGGCTCACTCCGGTCACGCTTATGCAAGAGCAGCGGTCATCGGTTTGCGAAGTGAAAAGGCCATCACCGACGAACAATCAAAACAGCTTTTCAAACAACTCAAATCGCTGCTAACAATCATCCATGACCTGTCTGCAGCCGCGTGGTCTTAAAACCATCAAGGTGGCAACTTCTGGCCCGTCGCAGCGCAAAGCTGGCCACGAAACCTGCCTTATTCGACTGAGAATCTCCATCAAGGTATCCGCATACCGATTTTGCCCGCTGGGCCGCAACGACCGACCGCTGTGAAGTGCTGAATTATCGACGCGCGATGAAACACGTGATTAATTGGCGACCCAAAAAAACTTGTCGGAATTGAGCACAGCCTCGCCATCCCAGCGATAAGCCACCAACTTCCCCGCTTTGGCAACGCTGTAGTCGGTACAAGCCACATTGTTCGCCAGTGGCACCGGCCTTCCTGTCAACCAATAATGCCCCACAAACACAGGCACAGCATCTTGGGAATAGGCCTCAAAAGCGGTCAGGTCATGCGTGTTTATTTCAACATCTGGAACGATATCACTTCCCAAGTGGTGCTGGCGATAAGTACGCCCGGACCCGTCTTCATACCACTTTATCCGAGTCGTGCTCCGCTCGTGTCCAGCTTTGTCGGTAATGAAACAGCCTGACGGCAACCGCAATTCGGGCCCTTTCAATACATTTTCAATCGCTTTATTTAAGTCGCTATCGGGTTGCCCTGCGACCTCCAGAAACTCTGGCGTGAATCCGCCCAATTGTCCGACAGAATCACGAATGCAATCAATATCACTCGTCTGCCACGATGCATGAGCAACGCGGATTCCGCCTAGGTCGAGTGCTGTGGGCAGCGTCTTGAACCAAGCAACTGCGTCGGCAATCTGGCTGGATGAAAGCTGGTCGAGTGTCGCTTGATGCTGTTTCAGATTCTTATCCGAATGCGGCCGAAACCATTCATTCGGCATCCCGGGTCGAGCAGTATGAAACGCAATCGCGTTGTATTCATGGTTCCCCATGACCGCTAACGCATCACCCGCTTCGACCATCGCGCGAACAATCTCAATGACTTGGCCTATGCCGGGCCCACGGTCGACAAAATCACCAACGAAAACGACTCGTCGATCCGAACGCCGAAACCCGCAACCATGGGTTTGGTAGCCTAAGGCCATAAGCAATTCTTTCAATTCGCTCGAATGGCCGTGAATATCGCCAATCACATCAAAACCGTTCATAGAACTGCTCATTCAAAGCCAATCTCATCAATCAAAAGTTCAAATGGCCCTGACCTTTTTTCGCCCAGCAGGACACCGACGGACTGAACCTGAGAAGGCGTCAGTTTCATGCTGGGGATCGGGCGACCGAATGAATGGGCGACGAACTTATCGACCGGCAGTCTGACTTCCATCCATTGGCCGGCTTGGGTGTTGAATTCCATCTGATAAGAGAATGCGGTGCGGCGATCAGGCGTGTATAGGTTAAAAGTATATCGACGACCGTCGCCCTTGACCCGCAACAGTATCGTACTTCCGCTTTGCAAACCGAGCGCCCCTGAGGGTCGCGACCGTACCGACGCAAAACCGCCGTTGTTCTCAAGCGAAAGATTCCCAGAAAACCGCATCGCAACTTCACCCGATTCGGTCTTTACCAACGCCGCTTGGCTGGTCGATCGCCCACCCATGACGCCATCGTTAACGATTTGCCAATTCGCAACATCACTCGCCTGGCGAAACTGAAACAGGCTGGTCATGGTTTGCGCCGCGGCCAATTGGGGCATCATTGTTAAAAAGATGGTAAAGCAGCAAAATCGAAAGCGCGTGGACATCAAGCAACTCGGTTGGGGCAAGGCGGGTAAGATTAAGCATCATAGCGACAGATCAACCACTCCCGCTAATTCAGCTACAATCACCACGGCATTAATCTAACAAACAGCGAAGGCCCCTTGAATCCGGTGACGTCCCCGCCGCGAAATACGGTTCTTAACGCACGGAACGTCATCGAACAAAACCCGAGTCCTCTCAAACGAAACCCGATCAGCGACGAAACGACTATGCTAACACGCGGCGAAATCGACCGAATCATCATGATGGCATGGGAGGACCGTACCAGCTTTGATGCGATTCGTACGCAATTTGGCCTTTCCCCCGGCGACGTGATCAAGCTGATGCGGTCGGAGATGACCGCCAGTTCATTCAAGATGTGGCGAAAACGAACCCAGGGTCGCATCACCAAGCACGAAGCGAAATTTGCCGACACCGCCGCAGGCGACCAACTGCGACGCTTTCGAGCCCAATCCCAGCGAGGCTGACCCTTGAAAGCAATGCGGATTGCTACGAAACCGTTCTTGGACGTAGTTCCTCTTTGCGAAACACAGAGAACATCACTTGGAATCGCGGAGCAACTAAAGATTTTCAGTACTGCGAATAAAACTTTTCAACATCGGACATTGCTCGCGAGGCAACTGTGGGGGCGTTAATTGAGTTCATGGACAATACCTCGAATCTGAATCCGTTGCGTATCACGGCGGTCTGTCCGGATGCATCGGTCTTGGCGTCTTACACCCGGTGAATCCCCTCGTCCGAAACGATGCGCACAATCCCATCGCGATAGTAAGGTGATGCAACGTAGGAGACGCCGCGTTTGACTTCACTTATTGCGGCTTTGACTGGGTATCACCTTTGCCTGGGTATCACCTTTGCCTGGCAACGGGATGTATTTTCAGTTCGTTGCCATCATGCTGTTATCTATAATGATCGCCACTGGTTTCTTGCATCGCTGTACGCCGTGTGCCTTCGCGATCGCCATGATTCATGTCTTTCTGCTGGATCGCACCAACTATCAAAAACATTATTTCTGATCTGACTGTTCGGTTGATTTCTGCAACTGTTGCCGCTGACCGAACCGCTAAGGCGTCAACCTTGGATCGTCCCCGTTGAACAATGGCGGCAACATGTCGAGTTGCCAGAGATTGAGTTTCTTAAAAAGACCTCAGCTCAACCAGCGTCATAAAAAGACTATAGGCATAATCGACCCGCTCAAGAGGGTCCAGGCCGGTCGATCTTGCTGGCTTCATCTGTCGCGGGGATATCGTCTTGCTCCACAACGTAGAGCCTAATCGAAGGCGACAGAATCGCACTTTCCACACGCCCACGAAACCACTCGCCTTCCGGCATTGTCAGATATTGAACAAATACAAGCCAGTAGCCACCTTCAGAAGGTACCCATCGGGCATCATTCAATTTTCTTAAATGCTTTTTGCCATCGATCACTGGATACGGCAATCCTTCGAGCCTTGCGGGGGGAATGGAGTACAATACATAAACGGGCTTCTTTTCCGGATTCTGTTGCAGCCACCAAACTGCCGTAAACCAATCTTGGCCCCAGTCAAGATTGCTGTTATCCATGTACTTCCAGCCGTGAATGGATCCGCCGGTCGTTGCATTGAAGAATGCATAAGGGCGCGGCATGCTGGCTAGGCCGCTGGCCGCATACATCACTGCCAGCGTCATGCCAAACTGTCGGTAAGGCCCCCGACCTGCTTGCGCACAAAACAAAAAGAGTATCGGCAAGAAAGCGAACACATAACGCAAATGATGATTGAACCCCGTTTGCGAACTGACCAGGATCAGCACAAGACAGCCGGGAACGCCAATTAAAGCCAGCCAATAAAAGTCGCTTCGACGTTGATTTCGTCTCCATCGTCGCAAAGCGGAAAAGAATGCAATAGGCAACATGATCCACAAGAAAATCGACTGTTTCAGAAACAGCCCAACAAGATAGTAGTACCACCAACCACCATTCTGTCGTACGCCGAACAGATAAGAATCAAATCCTGCCTCGAAATCAAGCTTTTGCAGGTCAATGCCTTTTAGATAAGAAGCTGGTAACGGGCTTGGTATCCATCCCAAGACTGAACCACGAAATCGGTTTCCCGTGTTTGATTGCGGGGCCGAATTTTGTGCACCTGGGGATTGGCCCTGTTCTGCCCTATTGCCGGCCAATGCTTCGCTGTGAAACTCGAATTGTCCGAGCGGTTGCAGAACACCTTGAAACTCGTATCCCGCATGGATTACAAACCATGTGATAACTGCGGCAGAAAACAGGTGCTGACCATCCCGCTTCCAAGCATGCCAACTCTTGCTTCGCCAGCGATCAATCCCAGCGATCAGCAAGAATGCGACTGGCAGAATCACCCAGGTCGACTTCGACAACATGGCTAACCCGGTGGCAACGGCTGCCATGGAGATGTTGTTGGCCGATGCCTCTTTCAACCAACGGACGAATCGGTCGACAGCCCAAAGCCCCAAAACGGTCGCCGGGATATCCGGCACCAACAGCGAACCGAAGGCAAGAACCAGTGGCGAAAAAACCCATAGGCATATCGCAATTCTTGCGCCAGCAACGCCCAAATACTGACGTGCGATCGAGTGGATCAGGTAGGTTCCAAAGAGCGGAAAGAAAAGCAGAACCTCACGTCCAATCCAAAAATAGAACAGGCTGTTCAAACCGTGCTCTTGAAAGAAATCTTCAGCCAGCCGCCACTCACTACGAACTTCCCAGTTCACGATAGGTTGAACATAATCAAAGCCACCGCCGGCAAGCCAAGCCGGAAAGGCGGCAATCAATCGTATTAGAGGTGGATTGACCTGATAAGGCCGGTAGTCCGAGAACTGAATATGGTACAGCCCACTTGGCAGGTGCCCCCATTCATCAAAAGCAGGTGCACTGAAAAGATTGATAAGAGTCAGAAGTGTAAACTGCAAGATAAGCAGTCGCTTCAACTTCGTAAGTGATAAAAAAAGACGCGTGAATCGAAATTTTGGAAGCGTCATGCAGTCATTCCTTGCCGAACGCGACTGATTTGAGTTACAACCAGCCAAACAAACGCTACGGCCATGCAGATCGTTGGCACCGTGAAATAACTTAACGCAACGCGACCATCGCTGATCGACGTTGGCACCTTAAAGGAGTTTACTAAAAAATCTTCGTATGCGACCGGTAGCCTGTCGTGTTTTGCCCCAGCTGAAACTGGATTTTTCTGTTGATCGAGTTATTCTATGGGCCAAAGGAGGCTCGCAAAATGACCCGAGTACGCAGAACTTTCACAGCACAAGAAAAAGCCGCTATCGTTTTGCGGCACCTTG
>DNWZ01000099.1:0-30163 GCA_003506095.1 Planctomycetaceae bacterium
ATACGCTGCGATCGATGGCGGCGCAAATCATTTCGCAAGAGGCACCGATACGCGACGATGTGGTCGCCCGCCAGATCGCTCGGGCGCACGGGTTTGCTCGCACCGGTGCCAACATCCGCGACCGCATTCTGCGTATCGTGCGAGACTTCCCGGCGACCGATGAATCGACGGGACGCTTTTTGTGGAATGAATCAGGACCGCGGGAGACGATCGATTTTCGCGAAGCGCTAAGCGAAGAAGACAAACGTGCGATCGACGAGATATCGCTGTCGGAGCTGCGAGGCTTGATCCGCCAGAACACCGACCTACTGCGGCAATCCGATCCCGCGGTAGCCATTGCGAGAGCCATCGGCCTCGGGCGTCTAGCACAGTCGGCAAGGGAACGGATTGCCGAAGCGATCGATTTGGAACGGGATTGATGTATTTCCTGCCGCCATTCTTTTGTGGCTTGGCCACCGAGTGATACTGTTACGAACGTTTCAAGACCGTACAATCAACGCCTCGGTCCTGAAAAAACACTTCTCGTTTCCTGTCTGCCCAGACTGAAAAGGCGATCGCCATGCAATATCCGCTGGAAATGCGTTTCAAGATATTTACCCTTGCTCAGCAGATTTCGGTCCAGGATGCGTCTGGTAAGCCGATCATGTATGTCAAGCAGAAGATGTTTCGATTGAAAGAAAAAGTCGAAGTGTTTACTGATTCGAGTTTGCAAAACAAGTTGTTTGATATCAGTTCAGACCGGATCATCGATTTTTCAGCAAATTATCATTTCACCGCAGCGGATGGAACGGATTGGGGAGCGGTTCGGCGGCGTGGGATGCGGTCGCTTTGGTCGGCGCATTACGAGGTCATCGAAGAAAACCGTGTCGACATGGAGATTCAGGAAGAGAACCCTTGGAAGCGGGTGTTGGAAGGTTTGTTGGGTGACATTCCGTTTGTCGGCTTCTTAATCATCTATCTGCTTAATCCCAGTTACCTGATTACGCTTGCCGATGGCACACTCGCTTTGCGAGTTATCAAGAAACCGTCATTCTTTGAACGTTTTTTCGTGATCGAGAAACTAACGGACATCGATTCGGACGATGAATTGCGAGCCTTGTTGTCGCTGATCATGATGGTATTGCTGGAGAAAGATCGCGGATAGAGGCTGCGGGGCCGGTGCAGGGAAACTGCCGGTGCAGAGAAGCGGCCGTGCTCATTTGCCGGTGAACTTTTCGTTCATCGCGCTGCGGGTTTCGGCCAGCTTGCGAACTTGATGGGTGTGTGTCCGCAAGGCATCGCCCATCGCGAGGACCAGGATACAGAGCATCAGGATTGCGACGGCGGTCCAAGACGCGATCCAGAACTTTCCGGGGCCAGCCCACCCCGCGGCGATCATCAACGCACCGCAGATCGCCAGCAGGACGTGAATCACCAACCGCCATCGTCGACGTGCCCTCTGGTAACGAGAATCGCTCGACTGAGTCGCATTCTCCTTGGACAACTTTTGGTCGACGGTGCGACTGGCCAAATAGGCCGTCGTGATCGAGTCGTTGTATTCCAGCCAAACAGCGACCAAGATAACCGTGAATCCGACCAGAAGGCTGCCAGCGAACATGAATCTTGCGGGGTTGAGGTGGACCGCAATCGTGCGGCAAGGACGAATCGGATTTCTGCCCCGATTGTCTACCATCTGCGCCGATCGAGCAACAGAACTGTAGGCTATGGTCGGTCAGCCCCGTCGCGAATCACATGAAAGGAACTGATGAACAACATTCGAGTTGCTAAGATACCGAGCGAGATGAATTGGCCCTGCCGTGGGGCGGCCGTCGTGATCGATGTGCTGCGTGCGACGACGGTGATCACGCAGGGAATCGCAAACGGGGCCGCTGAGGTGGTTGTTTTTGGCGAAATCGATCAAGTGCGGGCGCTGGGAAGCACGTCGCCTAAGCCGCTGCTGTGCGGCGAGCGCGCTTGCAAGCCGATCGAGGGATTCGATCTCGGTAATTCGCCGTCAGAATACGACCGCCAGCGAGTTGGCGGAAAACGTTTGGTGATGACGACTACCAACGGGACGCGTGCGGCAATCGCCGCGGCAGGGTTCGATACCATTTATGCCGCGTCGTTCAACAACTTAGCGAGCGTCGTGAGTGCCCTGGCAAGGGAGAGCGAAATCTCGATCGTTTGTGCCGGTACCGACGGCGAAGTCACCGATGAAGATTTATTGTTGGCCGGTGCGATTCTCGATCGACTTGCTTATACAGGCGACGATATCGATGCTGTGGAAGTGCTAAAGGTTTGGCGGGCGTTTCAAGCGAGTGGAATCAGCCTAGCGGAATACCTTGGCAATACTCTCGGTGGTCGAAATCTGATCGCCGCAGGCTACCAAAACGACATTCTGTTTTGTGCGCAAGTCGACATCACAACCGCGCTGCCGACAGTCCAGTCACGAGACCCGATCACGTTTGGTGGGTGAGTAGGGTTTGTGATCAAATCCGTCCCTTCGATCAAACCCGACCCAAGATTCGGTCCAACGAGTCGGAGGTTTGATAGATGAGCGCTTCGGGATAATGAGTATAAGGATGGAAGTATTCGAAGGTTAAAAAGCCTCGATAACCAACCTGGTCAAATGCTTCCATCAAGGCGGGCCAATTCGTCGTCCCGTCTAGCAGCGGTCGGAAGGTTTCCAAGGAATAATCGGTTCCCTTTTTGGTGAACTCTTTCAAGTGGACGTTCTTGGTTCGTTTGCCAAGGATCGGCACCCAATGTTCGCAGTGTTGGAACATGGCGATGTTGCCGGTGTCGAAATGGACATTGACATGTTCGCTGCTGAAGCTGTCGACAAAGGCGTTCATTTCCATCGGCGTCATCAGATAGCCGTTAAAGAAAATGTTTTCGATATTAAGCGATACATTCAACTTTTCCGCCTGCGTCGCCAGTTTCCCGACCGCTTCGCGAGCGCGGCGATCGCAAACATCATTAGGAACCGGTTCGTGGTCGTCTCGCCATGGTATATGAACCGCGCCGGGGACCAACAGTACGTCTTCTACCCTCATATCCGAAGCCGCTTTAGCGATCATGCCCGCCAATTCGATACCGCGATTGCGTTTTTCGGCGTCGTTGCTGGACAGCGGATATGGCCAAAACAAGAACGAACAAAGGCCGCTGATTTCGATACCGATTTCGTCAGCCATTTTGCGGATGGCGACGAAATCTTTCGTACTCGATTTAGGGGATAAATCACTTTCCAGATCGTAATTCAATTCGATACCATCGAAGCCGGCATCTTTGGCTAGTTGCATCGATTCTCGCAGCGTCATTCGATCCGGATAGGGAAACGCCCACAAGTTAATCGACTTCTTCATCTCATAACGTTTGGGCGACGAGCGTCGCGAGTCGGCTGGCTTTGCCGCTGGGGTTTCTTGGGCGATTGAGGTTGACGCGAGGCCGGTGGCTGCGGTGGCTAGACCGATCGCAGCGAGCCCGCAGCGAAGTGCGTCGCGCCGATCGACGGCAACGGTTTGGGCAAAGGGGACGTTCAAACGGTCGCTTGGAAGTGTCATCTGGCTGGCCCTGCTCAAGGTGTTGGGGGTGATGTTCGGGCAAGAATCGCTTGTACCTGTTTTAATCGCTGGCCGACCGTTTCGCTTTCTCCGGTCAATGTCAGGTGGCCCATTTTGCGTCCCTTTTTCGCAGCACCCTTGTCGTACAAGTGCAAATGTGCACCGCTGATTTCCAGCAGGGATGACCAATCCGGCTCGCCACTGTGCCACATTTCACCCATCACATTGACCATCACCGATGCCGGCACGATCAACCCAGGGTCGCCCAGTGGCAACCCGCAAACCGAACGCACCTGTTGTTCGAATTGGCTGGTGTGACAGGCGTCAATCGTCAGGTGGCCTGAGTTGTGAGGGCGTGGGGCGATTTCATTAATCAGCAGATCGCCGCCCGGCAGAACAAAAAACTCGATGCAGATCAAGCCGACCAAATCGATCGCTTCGGCGGCACGAATCGCCATCCGTTTGGCCTGGGCCTCGGTGTCGCTAGTAATTCCTGCGGGGCAAAGTGTGACATCAAGGATGTGATTTCGATGGCGGTTTTCAAAGACGGGATAGACCGCGACATCGTATTGGCCACCACGTCGGCTGCGGGCGATGATGACCGAAACTTCTTTTTCGTAAGGCACCCAAGCTTCGGCGATCAGCGGACGGTCGAACCGCAGGCCGTTATCTTCGACGCTTCGATGATGCCACGCGTGCAGGGCATCAAGCGATTCGATTTTCCATTGGCCTTTGCCGTCGTATCCGTCACGAGTCGTTTTCAAGACGATCGGTTGACCAAGCGATTGGAGCGCCGCTTCGGCATCCGCCAAGCTGGAAATCAAACGAAACTCAGTCACTGGCAAACCGGCAACACGAAGGGTTTGCTTTTCGACGCCACGGTCTTGGGCGACGCGCAGCACGCGAGCCGATGGAAACACGCCGACTTTGTGGGACAAGTATTCCAGCGCATCGACCGGAATGTTTTCGAACTCTAAGGTCACGACATCGCAGGCTTCAGCGAAACGGTCCAGCGTGGCGTGGTTTTTCAAATCGCCGACGATGGTTTCGTGAGCGACGGTTGCCGCCGGACAGTCGGATTGATCGGTCAGCACGATCACGCGATAGCCGAGGCTGGTCGCGGCGATCGCGAACATACGTCCGAGTTGGCCGCCGCCGAGCATCCCGATAACGCTGCCGGGACCGATCGTTCGCGGCGAAATCGAGTCGGCGACTTGTGCTTGACGCAGCGCGAGTTTTTCGGCGTCAGTTGTGTCAGATTGGGTCATAGTTCGGAGGTGGCTAGAACGTCGTCGGTTTGCTGGTCCATCAACTGTTGCAAACGATGTCGCAGCGAGTCGTCTTGCAGAGCCAAAATTCTCGCCGCCAAGATCGCCGCATTCTTCGCTCCGGCCTGCCCGATCGCCATCGTCGCCACGGGGATTCCGCCCGGCATTTGGACGATCGAAAGCAGTGAATCGAGTCCTTGAAGCGCACGGCTTTGAATCGGAACCCCGATCACCGGCAACGTCGTTTCACTGGCGACCATGCCGGGCAAATGAGCCGCGCCGCCCGCACCCGCGATGATCACTTTTAGCCCGCGATGCACCGCCGAGGATGCGTACTGCATCATTTGTTGGGGAGTGCGATGAGCGGAAACGACACGTTTTTCGTGGACAATGCCGAGCTGGTCGAGCGTCTCGGAGGCGTACTTCATCGTCTCCCAATCATTGCGACTGCCCATGATCACGCCGACAATCGGCGGTGCGGATGGCGATGGATTCATTACGTTGAACGCGGAGAAAGAGAATCGGGGATGGAGCGAGATCTGCCCTAGATTCTAACCTGACGAATCCATCCGACTGCAGGGGGCGTGGTTGAGTTAAGATACAACTCGCCCATGACGGCGACCGCAGGTCTAGCCCGCAGATTCATTTTTTTCCCGACCAAAGAACTTGGATGCAAAATCAATGAGCGTTTCGAAACGATTGCTTTGGATTTTTACTGCGTGCATCGCATTGATGGCCACTCAACCTCAGGCCAGCGGCGAGAACCTTGCCATTGCGGATGGTTTTCGAGCGATCTTTAACGGAAAGGATCTGACCGGGTGGTACGGACTGAATCCCCATAGCGTCGATAAGCTCGAGGGCGAGAAAAAAGATCTGAATCTCGCATCGCAACGGGCCGAGTTTTCGAAATATTGGACAATCGACAACGGCGAATTGGTCAACGATGGGCACGGGCCCTATGCGACCACGGAAGAGGAGTTTGGCGACATCGAATTATTGATCGAATACAAAACGGTTGCAGGTGCTGACAGCGGAATCTACCTCAGGGGAACGCCGCAAGTACAAATCTGGGACTGGAACCAGATCTTTGACCCGAAGAAGCCGACCAGGAAGCCACATCTGGGTTCAGGCGGACTGTTCAACAACACGCCAGGGTCACATGGACGCGATCCTTTGGAATTGGCCGATCGTCCCTTTGGTCAATGGAACGAGTTTCGTATTCGCCAAATCGGCGATCGAACGTGGGTATGGTTGAATGACAAAGCCGTTGTTGAAAACGCGGTCATGGAAAACTTTTGGGACCGCAGCAAGTCGTTGCCCGAGCGTGGCCCGATCATGTTGCAAACCCACGGTGGCGAGATCCGCTGGCGCAATCTTTTCGTCCGCGAGATCGGCAAAGAAGAAGCCGAACAGATTTTAACCAGTGCGAGAAACCAACAACGATCGAACCTAGCCGAGTCGTTGACACTGCATGCCTCGTTTGATCAACAACTGGATGCCGACTTCGCGACTGGCGACAAGACTTGTTATGTGGGTGGTGGAAACAATCTAGTAAGTGCGATGCAGACCGAAGACGTTGTCTTGACACCGGGCGAAGGGCGTTTTGGTGGCGCACTGCATTTTCGCAAGAAGAACCCGGTTCGGCCGCTTTATAAGGATGGTGGTACGATCGGATACAATGATAAGAACTGGACACGAACGGTTTCTGTGTGGTTAAAACTTGATCCAGACAAGGATTTAGAACCCGGCTATTGCGATCCCGTGCAGATCGTTGGCAACAGTACCGATCAAGGTTTTATCTTTTTAGAATGGTCGAAAGACGAGACGCCGCGGTTCTTTCGTTATGCGATTCGGCCGCTGAAATCGATTTGGAATCCGACCAATGTTGGCTGGGACGAAATCGCTGTTGACAAACGCCCCATGGTCCAAGTTGCCGGTGCACCGTTTTCGCGAGACACTTGGACTCACGCCGTCTTCACTCTTGAAAACATCAATGACAAGACGAAACCGGCATCGGGTCGCTTGTACCTCAATGGCAAACTGCAAGGGACGATCGAGAATTGGGATCTGACATTCGGATGGCAAAGCGATGCGGCGCAATTGGTATTGGGTGCGGCGTATGTAGGTTACTTGGATGATCTAGCGGTATTCGATCGAGCGATCACCGATTCGGAAGTCGACTACTTATACAAGCTAGAAAACGGCGTAGGTTCATTGCGATAGACGCGGGCCATACTTTCCAAATAGAGCCTAGTGATTCAAGATCACCTTTCGGTAAATGTTAGCGACCCCGCGTGACATCGCCCAATCGCTGAAGGATTCTGCGTGCCGTACTCGGGCCGATTTTGCACAGGCGTTCCAGTCGAACTTGCCGGTCACCATGTGTTCGATTTTAAACGCCAAATCGGTCGCTGACGCTGGTTCGGCCAACAGCCCATCAATCCCGTCGCGAATCGCTTCGGGCGTTCCTTCAACAGCCGTTGCGACCACTGGCAAGCCAGCAGCCATCGCTTCCAAAACCACCATCGGTAGCCCTTCCCCGTAAAGGCTAGGCAGCAGCATTGCGTCGAGCTTAGACAACGCCAGCGGCACGTCGCTTTGGAACCCAACCTGTTCGATACGGTCGCCTAACTTTAGGTCAGCGATTTGGCGGTTGATGTCGTGCCGATACTCTTCGGTTTCAAACGGCCCGATGCAGCGCAGGATCACGTCGTGGTCAACGGCCCGCAGGCGGCTGAGCGCGTCGATCGCCACTTCGAGCCCCTTACGCGGTCGCATCAGCGCAACCATGCCCAAAACCCAGCGGCCCCCGGGCCGCGGTGTCTCGCTGCGGTCGTAGCAAATCGCTGGCACCCCGTTGTGAACGACCGTTACCCGTGTCGGATGGTATCCGGCCAAAATGCAATCGTTGCGAAGGCTTTCGGAAACCGTGATCAGATGGTCACAACTATTCAGCGACCGGCGTTCGATCCAAGCGTTGATCGAGTTAACCATACGTTTGCAAGAATCGCGGGCTGCGGGGCTGTGAACGTGATAAACCCAAGGCAATTTGGTCATTCGAGCGACGATCGCGGTAATCATCGCGGTCCGGGGCGTGTGCGCGTGCAGCAAATCGTAACCGCCGGTGCGAGCCGTTTGAGCGATCCGTTTGACAACGCTCAGGTCGAATCGATGTTGCATCGGCAAGCGATGCGCAACTCCCCATTTCGACTCTGCACCGTCGACCGCATCGGCAAAGCGCCCCGGCTTGACGCAGGCAAAATCGGCACGCACACCGTACTTGGGAAGGCACCTGCCCAAGTGCGATTGAACACGTTCGGCCCCGGCGAAATGTTCACCGTTAACGACGTGCAGCACGCGAATCGTTTTGGTGAACCGTTCTTCGGTCGCTGGTATGGCGGACGAGGACTCCGGCAGGCTGGGAGTGCTCAAAAGTCCAGCAGCGACGACCGGCTGGGTTAAATCGACGCCGGTGTTGGTAACGTTGACAGCGGAAGAGGCGAGTGGGTCGATTCCCGATGCCATTGCGTGACCTGGATGCGGCTAGTTTTGTGAAGCTGGCACCCGGTTGAACCCGTCACCCCAGCTAGAAGGCGGTGTAAAGACCGAGTGTTTACAACATCTACCTAGCTCACAGACGCTCTCTTTGCGTTAAACTGTGCACAAGAGCAAACGGTATTCATCCGAACTCGCTTCCCAACCTGCACAATCCCTACCGTCAACGAGTCCTGCCCATGCGTGCCAATCGCTTCCTTGTTTCGTCCGTCGTTCTTGCCATTGCGGTGGCATCGTCCGCATCAACCCACTGGGCCAGCGGCGAAGATTGGCCACAGTGGCGAGGTGCCGACCGCGCCAACCGTTCATCCGAAACCGGACTATTTAAGACTTGGAAGGCCGATGGACCGCCGCTCGCCTGGGTCGCTGAGGGAATGGGATCGGGTTACGCGAATGTATCGGTCAGCAACGGTCGGGCGTTTACGACAGGAAATCGCGACGATCGCCAAGCGGTGATCGCTGTCGATGTGAAGACCGGAAAGGTTTTGTGGACTGCGGCGATCAGCAGTTCGGCCCCCAAGCACGGCTACGACGGCAGCCGCAGCACGCCAACGATCGATGGTGACAAGTTGTATGTGGTCAGCAGCGATGGCGCGATCCACTGTTTGAACACGGCCGACGGCGAGACGGTTTGGAAGCGTGAGTTTTCCCAGTGGAAAGGGAAGATGATGAGCGGCTGGGGGTTCAGCGAATCGCCTTTGGTCGACGGTGATTGGGTGATATGCACACCAGGCGGCTCCGACGCGATCGTCGTCGCGTTGGATAAATCGAGCGGCAAAGACGTTTGGGCATGCCCATTGCCATTCGGTGGCGATTCGACCGACGCCGGCGGCAAATCGCTGAAGGATGGCGCCGGTTATGCGTCAACCATCATTTCCAACGGTGGCGGTGTCAAGCAATACATTCAATTCGTCGGTCGCGGCCTGATCGGCATTCGTGCTGCCGACGGCAAACTGCTGTGGCAATACACTCGCGTCGCTAACGGCACTGCAAACATCCCGACCGCAATCGCTGAAGGCGATTACGTATTTACCAGTTCAGGCTATGGCACCGGATCGGCACTATTGAAACTTTCTGCTGACGGCGCCCAAGGTGTCAAAGCGGAAGAAATCTATTGGCTCGGCGGCAACGACATGCAAAACAAACATGGCGGCATGACGTTGGTCGATGGCTACATTTACTGTGGACACGGCAACGGAAATGGTTTGCCAATCTGTGTCGAAATGGCAACAGGCAAAGTTGCTTGGGGACCGCAACGAGCCGCAGGCAGTGGTGAAACCAGTACAATTTATGCCGATGGCCACATTGTTTTCCGCCGCGAAGATGGGACCGTGATTCTCGCCAAGGCGACACCGGAAGCATTCACCGAGGTTGCAAACTTTATGCCGGTTTTCCAAGAGGGCAAATCTTGGGCTCACCCAGTCATCTCCGATGGCATCTTGTATTTGCGAGAGCAGAATAAACTGATGGCTTATAAACTGCGTCCGTAATGCCCGTGCGCGGACTGTTTTTATCTCCATAACATCACCCCACATCCTTCGAGTCCTGTGTCATGAATCGCCGCTATTGGAAAACCTTATCGTTAGGATTTTTGATCCTTGCTTTGATTTCGCCGACCGATTTGGTTCACGCCCAAGATGCGGTTGAACAGGATCTCGCAGCGATCCGAAACGTCAAGCCGGCCGGTGCTGGGCATGTCGAAGCCAAAGCGGCCGCAGGACGCCTGGCAAAACTGCCCTCCAGCCAAGTTGCCGTTGTGCTCGATTCGATGACCGACGCTTCACCGCTGGCAGAGAATTGGTTGCGAGTGATCGCCGGTTCGGTGGCGGATAACGGTCCGTTCCCCAAGGAGCAGCTAACGGAATACTTGAAGGATCGCAAACGTGATTCCAACGCCCGTTTTTTGGCATTTCAAATTTTGACCGTTCGTGATCCCGAATCTTTGCCGACGCTGATCGAAGGAGCCCAAACGGACCCCAGTTTGCCGCTACGCCACCTAGCGATTTCGCGGTTGATCAACCGCGCAGAGGCTGAAGTCGAGTCGAAAAACAACGACGCGGCGACACAAACTTATAAGCTCGTTTTGGCCGAAGCTCGCAATGCCGACCAACTTAAATCCGCCGCTAAATCACTGGAAAAGTTGGGCGAGAAAGTCGATCTTGCCAAACAATTGGCCATGATTCGCGATTGGTGGATTTTGGCGACTTATGACAATAAAGATACCCAGCATTTCAATACCGAATACTTGCCCGAATCGACTTATATCGCCGCCGGCAAATTGCCCGCATCCTGGTTAAAGCCCGGCGCGGCGATTCGACGCGGTGAAGTCGCGGAAGATACACCAGCCGGGCAGGTCGCCACACGAGTGACCAGCGACGATGAATTGGGCATGGTGAATCTCAATCCGCCCCTGGAAAATGCGAAAGATTCGATCGCATATGCTTACGCTGAGTTCACATATTCACCGGCCGGCGCCTCGGGCAAGACGATCCCAGCCGAAGCGAGGCTCGGTTGCATCAATGCGAACAAGATTTGGATCAATGGCAAGTTGGTGACCGCCAACGAAGTCTATCATTCGGGCACTCGCATCGATCAATACGTGGCAGGTTGCGAATTGAAAGACGGAGTCAACACGGTATTGATCAAAGTCTGTCAAAACGCCCAGACCGAGTCGTGGGCACAAGATTGGCAATTCCAATTCCGCTTCACCGATCGCAACGGCGCAGCATTGCCCGTCGTGTTGACAACACCCTAAGCGGTAAGACGCAAACCTTATACTAAGCGCCTCTTCGAAAGGGGTCTGCCCCTTTGGAGGCGGTTGGATTTTATTGGCTTTATGGCCTCGCCGGAGAGGTCCAGCCCCGTTTCGGATAGACGCTCTTATTAACGTCCCCGCATGCGGGCCACCAAGCAGACCTCAATTTTGCTTCTCGCCAGTTGGCGAACCGCAACGTCGGTCGCTCCCCACGACCTCACCTTCCGCACCCATCCATCGATGCGATCGGCATGGGCAATTCCGCCCACCTTCAAGGTCAAGATCATCCCTTCGATCGTGCTGTCGCGATGCGTCACGATCTGTTCGACGGTTGCCAGAGTTTGGTCTGGCCGCACGTTTGAATCGACCAGCAACCATTTTGCCCCTTCGTACTCGGTGCGCGGGACTTCGCCAGCGAGAGCGCGAATGTGTCGAAAATTCTGGTGTTCCAAAACCTCTTCATCCATCTCCGCCGGATCGATTCCGATCACATTCAAACCCATTTCCAGCAACAGACTGCAGGCTCCACCGGGCGACGCGCCAACCTCAATCGCCATATCGCCGGTTCGCATTTCAAACCCGCTCCACGCGATCGCTTCAGCCGCTTTGAAATAGGCCCGCGAAATCACTTCGCCTGGCGACTTGATCGGTTGCACTCCGCCTGGCCACATCGTCGGCAGCGTCGAATTAGCATGATTGCCGGTCAGTTTTGGCACCGGATGCCACCCGATCGCCCACTGCGAAGGCTCAATCAACACGATGTCCAAAATGCGGTCGCCACGTTTGGCAACTCGATTAAATCGTTCGTCAGTGATGATGCCGCGTTGCTTCAGGCTCGGCGCCAGCATTTCGCCGACAACCATCGCGACTTCGTCGATCCCCGGTTCGAAGTCAAACTTTCCGACCGGCACGCGATCGCGCGGCCAAATATGAACGCCGTCAAAAGGCAGCTTCACGCCCGATTGCTCGATGATTGCAAACGCTTGCTTTGCATTGGCCGCGGCATCTTCGCCCTTTGCAAGGCCCAGCGACCACGAAGCCGTTCGCACAAAAACGCCACGAGGCAATCGCTGGTGATCATAGCGGCCTACCGCCTTATTGCCCGGCGAATCCTTTTTAAACGACAGAAATCCGCGTCGGCTGTACGCCAATCGCCAGCCATCGCGGGCGACTTCGGCCTTGACCGCTGGGTCGGCCCCGTTTTGGCAGCAGATAATCGCGAAAACGGCTTCGGATGGACTCATGGCAAAGCAAACAATCGTTCAGTGTAAAAAAATGCATCGGTTAAAGGCGGGAGTGAGCGTACCATCTCAACCACGTTACCCCGATGGCCGAACGCGATATATTAGCCAGCAAGAAAAATATTGCTTCGCTTTTATCGGGGATGTCGACTTGCACCAACCGAACCTCCACCCTGCTTTGCATTGCCAAAGGCGGCAATGGATCGGCTGGGCCATACTACTGGCGATGGCCATCGGGTGGCAAGCAAGTGCCGACGAAATCGACAGCATCGACGATAAGGCTGCGGCGGACGATTCGCAATCGAGACAGCAGACCAGCGAAGCTTTGACGGCAAAGCTGCCGATACCGCCCCAAGCGATCATGAAATTGATCGCTGATGGCAATGTCGTCTTCGACTTTTATGACGAACAGCGGCACAATTTTGCATTCGCCGGTGAAACGACCTTTGATTTTCGCTACCAATACCGTTGTCGCACTCGATATCGCATCATCAAACAACCGGCCAGCGATTCGCCGACGGCGCCTGAATCGCAATCCGACAGCGATCCGACCCGTTTGATCGGTCCGCGTCAAGCCTTAGAAGTGACGCTGGATTACGAAGACGTGAGTTTAAAGATTTCGCATCGAATGCGATTGCCAAGCCGAATGGTGGGCGAGGATTTTTTTCACCAACGATTGGTAAATCATGAGTTTGATCATGTCGCCATCTCAGCCGATCCGCGGTTGCCGGCTCTGCTGACCAGGATGTTGACCGCGCGTAATTCGAAGGTATTCGTGCCGCTTTCCGATGAAGAGGCTGAATCACGCGACCGAGCGACTTACGCGATCATGGCTAGAAACGCAGCACGAGAAGAGACGGCAAAGGTATTTGAAGATTTTGCATCGCTGATCAGAATCCGATACAAGGAACTTGACCAAGCCACCCGACACGGCATTGAACCACTGGCCACCGAAACCCGTCTGCGGTTGCTGTCCTTCTAAGCCATTTGTCTCAGCGGGCTTAAGAAATTTTGCACGCTGGCTGTCCGTTTTCTCCCAGCGGCACGAAGACGCGGAAAAAAACGGCATTCCTGACTCATCCGAGGGCTGCGAGCAGGGGGCGGACTTCGGCGGCTAAGAAGAACGAACCGCAAACGACGATCAGATGATCCTTGGACGGTTGGCCGTCTTGGCGAGCAACGGCTAAAGCGGTTTCGGGACATTCCTGGATCATTGCGGTTTGACCCGGCGGCAGCGCCGCCAGCAATTCGGCAGTTTCACGGTATCGCGGGTTGCCATGGTACCGAGTCAGGATCAATCGATCGGCGGTTTCGCAAAGCCGCTTCAGCATCGGCACGTGATCCTTGTCGCGGCTGGTTCCGAACAGGATTGTTATCGTGCGTCCGCCAGCACGCTGGTCGATGCAATTACAAAGTGCATGGATCGAATCGATGTTGTGGGACGTGTCCAAGATCACTTCGCCGCCATCGGGCATTGCGAACCGCTCGATCCGGCCGACACATTTGACGCCTGCCATTCCATTGGCTTGGGCATCGAGCGACGTTGCGGTACCGCTTTGTTGCAGCAGATCCATAATCGTGCAGGCGATCGCGGCGTTGTGCCCCTGGTGGGTACCGTCCAGCGGCAACGTCCATTCACGTCGATCGCGAATGCTGGCGTTTTTAGAAATCAGGTCAAACCGTGCCCCCCAAGCCCCCGCAATCGGTTGGGCACGATAATCGAAGTCAGTACCGACCTTCACCAGCGGTGCCCCACGATCATGGGCGACACGGTCGATCACCTCCGCCGCTTCGCCGCTGCTCAAGCCGCTGACCACCGGCACAGTGGGCTTGATAATCCCAGCTTTCTGAAACGCGATTTCGCCCAGCGTATTGCCAAGGATGTGTTGGTGGTCCAGCCCGATCGACGTGATCGCGGTCACCGCGGGAACACACACATTGGTGCTATCCAGCCGGCCACCGAGCCCCACTTCTAAGACGACCGCTTGGCAATCGCGACGTTTGAAATGCAACAGCGCCACTGCGGTTGTTAACTCAAAAAACGTGGGTGGCCCGGCGTCGGAGCTAGCCAAGCACTGGGCAGCCTCGCGAACCGCAGCGACCAAACTGGCGACCTCGGGCTTGGGCGCACATTGACCATCGACCACGAAGCGTTCTTCCAAATCAACCAAGTGGGGCGAAGTGTATAGTCCGGTGCGGATTCCCGACGCGGTCAGCATCGCCGCCACCATGGTCGCCGTGCTGCCTTTGCCTTTGGTTCCGGCAATATGAACGACCGGCAAGTCCTCGCCAGCCACCCCCCGCAAGGCGAGCATTTCCAGCAGGTCAAGCATCCTGCGCAGCCGAAACGCGTACGGCTTGGACTCCGCCGTCCGTTCGTAATTGATTTGGCCGTACAGGTACTCAATCGCTGCGGGATAATCGAAATGATCAGTCGGCATCGATCGGTTTCCGGCGGTCTGCCCGGTTCTTGAAAGCGGGTGTGGATTCGACAAGCGGCAGCGAAAGTTTTGGCGTGTGAAGCCGCCGGCGACAAGGGACCGGTGGCAAGATCTGCGGAATAAAGGTGTCATGGCCCCGCTTCACGAGAAAATCATACGCCGCTGGGGCACTGTGGGACTGTTCGCTGGACTGGGAAATTGCAATCATTGGGGGCCCGAACCATTTTTGACCGCTAGTCGTAGCGTGTGAGCAGCGGATTTTTTTCGTTGTCTTCCGATGCAACCGACCTTATGTCGGCGTTGATTGATTATTGTTATCGTTCTTGTCCTGTTTATTCCTTATGCCTTCGATGGGTTGTGCCCGTGGCTAGTGATACTACCGCCCTTGCCGACGCTCCCGATGCGGCGCCGGCCTCCAGTCCCCAGTCGGATGTGGTCATCGAGACCCGAAACCTGAGCAAGATTTATCGAGATTTTTGGGGGCGACGGAAAGTCGCGGCACTCAAATCACTCGATATCGAAGTGCGAAAAGGCGAAATTTTCGGCCTGTTGGGCCCCAACGGCAGCGGCAAGTCGACGACGATCAAGCTGATCCTCGGGCTGCTGTTTCCGACCAGTGGTCGCGTTTTGGTCTTCGACCAAGATGCCACCGAGACAAGCAAAAACGAACGAATCGGCTACCTGCCCGAAGAATCGTACCTCTACAAGTTCTTGACAACCGACGAAACGCTCGACTTTTACGGTCGTTTATTCGATTTGTCGGGAGCCGAACGCAAGCGGCGGATCGACGAATTGGTGAACTTGGTCGGTCTGCAAGGCGCCCGACACCGACAACTTCGCGAGTACAGCAAGGGGATGACACGTCGGGTCGGCTTGGCACAAGCACTGATCAATGATCCCGATCTAATCCTGTTGGACGAACCGACCACAGGCTTGGACCCGATCGGAACTCGCGACATGAAGGACTTGATCCTGTCGTTGCGAGACCAGGGGAAAACGATTTTGCTGTGCAGCCACCAGTTGTCGGACGTGCAGGACGTTTGCGACCGGGTCGCAATTTTGCACCAAGGCGAACTGAAGGAACTCGGTAAAGTCTCCGAACTGTTGAAGGTTCAGGACGTGACCGAAGTTCACGCGCGTGGCCTCAGCGACGCCGCCAAAACCGAAATCGCAGAAGTGATTCGTCGGCACGGCGGAACCGTCGAATCGATCGACAACCCGACCACGACGATGGAAGATTTGTTCTTGAACATCGTTCGAGAGAGTGAACGACGCCCCGGTGCGAGACGCGTTTCGGCGACCGAAGCGACAATCGAGAAGGTTGCTTCGGGGTCAGAGGGCAAGTCATGACGCTACAGCCGGAAGACTTCTGGTCGTTCAGCGAGTGGCTGATGCGGCCACAATCGTTTTTAGAAAGTGCTCTGCTGCAGGGCATCGTGCTGGTTGTGCTGGCGATTTTGCTGGGACTGCTGCTGGGGTACCTCGTGTCAGCGGTTCGCTATGGACCGAGCGAAGGTTTTTACGCGGTTGCCAGAGCGGTTCGCGATCTGGTGCGGAGCGACTTGCCCGGCACTTCGGCTCGCCGCATTTTTGCATTGGCACGATTGGCTTATAAGGAAGCGATCCGTCGCCGCGTCCTGGTCGTGGTGGGCCTGTTCGTTGTCGGACTGTTGTTCGCCGGTTGGTACCTGGACCCTCGCAGCAGCAATCCAGCCGAACTTTACATCAGTTTTGTGCTAACAGCGACCAACTTTTTGATCCTGTTTTTGGCTTTGTTCATCAGCACTTTTAGTTTGCCAGCTGATATCAAGAGTCGCACGATTTATACGATCGTCACCAAACCGGTCCGAGCTACTGAAATTGTGCTCGGCCGCATGATCGGTTTTGTCGCCGTTGGGACCGTGATGTTGGTGCCAATGGCAATCGCCAGCTACTTCTTTGTGACGCGTGGCTTGCGGCACGATCACGAAGTGGTCGATATCAAGGATTTGGGGGATGGGCGTTTTACGGGCAAACTTAGCTACGACCAGTTTCACGAACACACGTTCACAATGGACGCGCCCGCTGCGCCGGGTGAACCGGCACTAGGAACCACCGATTCGGTGCGTGGCCACCGTCACGTCGTCCGCAAGATGAATGACCAATTTGTTGTCGGCGAACCGGTCGGAGCGTTGCGAGCACGCATTCCTTCTTATGGCACGTTGGCCTTTACCGATCGATCTGGCAACATCGACACCAAAGGGATTGACGTAGGCAACGAGAAAGAACGGGGTGGGTATGGCAATGCCGGCGTTTCCCGACTAGTCGGTGTTACCGGCGAATCGAATCGGTTGGACTACGGCTATATGGAAGGCGGTACCCTGGGATCGGCGATCTACACTTTTTATAACGTCACGCCTTCGCGATTTCCACAAGAAGACGGTATTCCGATGGAAATGGCCTTACGGGCGTTTCGAACCATCAAAGGCGATATCGTCTCGGGGCTGAATGGCTCGATCACGATGCGAAACCCTGATGATCCGAAAATCGAAAGCAACCCGATCCCATTTGTTGTTCAGGAATATGACGTCGCCGAAGAAACATTGCCACGAACGATCGAAGGAAACGACGGCAACGCGGTTCGGGTGCTCGACCTGTTCGAAGATTTGGTCAGTGACGATGGTCGATTGGAAGTCGTCATTCGCTGCGTCGATCGCCAACAATATCTCGGCACCACTGTCAGTTCTGTTTATCTGCGTCCGGCCGAATCGAGTTTCGCTTGGAACTTAGCCAAGAGCTACATTTCGATCTGGTTGCAAATGGTGATGGTGATCGCTTTTGGTGTCATGTTCAGCACATTCCTCAGTGGTCCCGTAGCGCTGGTCGCAACGTTCGCCTGCGTTTTGCTTGGGTTCATGGCGGAACAAGTTTACGACATGCGTTATCACCTCGACCGCGGCGAAGACATGGGCGGTGGGCCAATCGAATCGATGGTGCGTATGGTAAGACAAGACGCAATGACGACCGAACTGGACGTCGATGCGGTAGCCGGAAAAATCATCAAAACGATTGACGCGGCCATTGTCTATTCGCTCGACGCGATCGCAACCTCGCTGCCTAATCTGCCAAAAATGGTCGGCACGGCGGAGTACGCCGCGAGTGGTTATGACATCTTCAATTCATTGCTGGCGCGGCATGCGGTGGCAACTTTCGGTTATGTAATCATAGCGTTCCTGATCGGTTATTTCTTCCTTAAGACGCGAGAGATTGCGGCATGACTCGCTCTAACGGTTTTCGCAACAAAATGATTTACCTGGCGGTTTTGATCGCCATGCTCATTCCTTTGTACCTGTTGGGCCAACCTGCCGGTGGCGGTACCGGTGATGCAGGTGGTCAATTGACCCAGATGCGCACCAGGTACAACATCGCCGAAAGCGAGCTGGGCGATATCAGTCCAGCCAGCGCAACGATGAAACTTGCTTCGCTGGGACTTCGGGGGCCTGCGGCAGCGTTGCTTTGGAACAAGGCCCACGATTATAAAGTTCGCCATCAGTGGGATCGCCTCAAGGCAACCGTCAACACGCTTTCATTACTGCAACCACATTATGAGAAAGTCTGGGAGTTCCAGGCTCATAATTTGTCTTATAACGTGTCGAGTGAGTTTGACGATTACCGGCAGCGGTATTCGATGGTCCGCGAAGGAATCGAGTACCTGACCCGTGGCGTCGAGCAAAACCGCAAGGCTCCCCGACTGGTTTGGTATACCGGTTGGTTTTACGGCCAAAAGATCGGGATGAGCGACGAAAAACGCCAATTTCGCCGACTGTTTTCGGACGACGACCCGCAACACCAGGCGCTTCGTGAACAGAACATCCCGATCGATAGCCCCGACGCACGCGGCCCTGATGGCAAGCCAGACAATTGGTTGGTCGGACGCCAATGGCTGGACTACGGTTACGACTTGGTCGATGGCGGTGTGAAGATACGCAATCAAACGCCTTTGAACTTTTTTGAGACCGGACCAAAGTGGCGGATCAAGCACGCCGAAGCGATCGAATCCGAAGGTGTGCTGGATGATCGCGCGAAAAGTGCTTGGCAACTTGCCGGCGATGGCTGGAAAACGTTCGGACAACGCAGCATTCAGACGACTGCCGCGTTCAGCATCAGTATCGAAGCCTTGGATGATTTGAAGCAACGCCGTGACAACGCTCTGTCGGATTTCATGGAGGTTGCCGGCGAAACCTTCCGCCTGCAAGAATCAGAAATCCGCGACGGTTTGTCAGATGCTGAAAAGGTCGCTTTGGAAACAGCCGAAGAAGATCGCACCGAAGATCAAATGAAGTTGGTGGCTAATCTTTACGACCGCCTGACGCCTAAATTGGCGAACGTCGCGCGGAAAGCCCCTGGTGCCGTCCGCTTGCGCGCGATCGAATTGTCGGCCGAAATCGCTGCTCTGGAAGCTCGGATTACCAAAGCCCAAGGGCACCGAAACCAAACGAACTATGACTACTGGACCACGCTGACCAAGGCCGAACAGGAGGACCGTACCGTTCAAGCAAGGCGATTGTTGTTCGAAGCTGAACAAGCCAATGCCGATGCCGACATCGACCTGGCCATTGCTAAGTACGAAGAGTCGTTTGAATTGTGGGCTCAAATCTTCGACGACTACCAAGTCCTGCTGTTCGATGATTTGAGCGACGATTTAATGCGGTCGATTCGTCGCTATACAATCGCGATCGACAGCGACACCTTCGACGACGATTTTCCGCTGGCCGCTTTCGCTGAGGTCATGGGAAGAGAGACGAAAGAAACAGGAGATTACGAACGTGTTCGCGCTGAACAGCTGCAGCGTCTGAAGGCAAAGAAAGAAGCGGAGAACAAGGCTGCGGAAAATCCGATCGAAGAGAAAGAAAAGGCCGATGAACCCAAAGTCGTCGACCCTAAACCGGAATCACCGCCTGCGGATGAATCCAAGTCGGACGATAAACCAAAAGAAGAGCCTAAGCCCGTAGAGCCGAATGACCAAACGCCTCAAGCCGAAGAAGCCAAGCCGGCGGAACCATCCGCTGAATCGGCGGATCCCTCGTGACGCTTGGTTGAGTGATCGATTTGGAGTGCATGAACGTCAGTAATAAACGTCGCCCCCAAGGTAGAAATTAATGCCGGGTTGAAATACGGCTGAACCGCTTCGCGAACGGAAGTCGAGGTGTTCGCGGTAGTTCTTGTTCGTAAAGTTCTCAACCCCGCTAACCAACGTGATGCCCTTGCGTTCCCACGGACGCCACGTGCCTCGCAGATCCCACGTCGTGAATCCCGCGGTTGTCGATTCTAATAAACTTGCGGCAACAAGATTTTGGTCGTCAACAACACGAGCGGCCAGTTCGAGATTCCATCGTTCATTTATAACCTGCGGTCGCAGCCGGCATCCGATCCGCGCTTCCAGTGGCGATATCCCCGGTAACGGTTCCGAGTCCGCGCCGCCAATGCCACTGAAAAAGCCACGTGATAAACCTGCGAACTTTTGCGATGGCGCCCCGGCTCCGCCACTTCGAGTTGCGAAGTCACCGTCGCGAGATCGATCGGTTCCCTCCACATAACGCACGTTGACAAACGGCGTTAGCTTTTCCTTCGGGAATATTTCCATAAACGTTTCAAAGCCAGCAAGAGTCGCAAAGTCTGTATTGACGCTGCGCAAACTGACCTGAGTGATTTGGTTGTTCGGTGCCGAAGTCCCGACGCCCGTGTTCTCAAATGTGATGTAATCAAATGCCCAGGAATAGAAGCCTCGGGCACCGGCGCGAACAAAATCACCCTCATAATCGAGCGACAGATCACACTGGATCATCTTTTCACGATCCAAGCTTGGGTCGCCCGTTACGTTGTTCAAACCGTTTTGCAGCAGCAGCATGAATGATTCTGCGGCATAAAGATCGGTTAATGATGGCGGCCTTTCGGCATAACCGACATTGAAGGTGCCAACCAATCGATCCGTTATTTTTCGGTCAATCGCCGCATAGATGCTCCATAGAAAAAACTCCCGCTGGTATTCATCGGTTCCCATAATCTCCGCGTATGTTGCCGGCGGAACCCCAAGGCCGATCTCCTGCAAGTTGCGAGACCTTTCGAGAATATCAGTACCAGCAAAATCGAGTCGACCGCCGGTGCGAATTGTCCATTTCTTGCCCAGCTCTTCTACATACTCTGTAAATATTCCCGGGTTTACAGAATACGAATCTGGGATTGGTGAATTGCGATTCGTATACGGTATGGGGAGTCCCAAAGTTTCACCACTGGACAGTTCTTGCAACTCCTGCCGAATAAACCGCAAGTCTTGGCCAACGGTAAAGCGGTATGCATCCGATTCTTTGCCCCAGCTCCATTTTTGCCGATATCCGGTCGACATCGAATCGACGTCCGTGGTTCCCACATAGTTGATTCTGTTCAAAAACGGAAACTGTTCCCTTTTGGCCGGGCTCTGGGCGTTGCCGGCAAACCGAGTGCGGTTGTACCATAGGTTGGTTTCGATACTGTCACTGATCGTTGCATTGGTATCGGTATAGGTTAATGAGTAACCGTTGGTGACTAAGTAATCGATGTCGAACACATAGCCAGGGAACTCGATATCGGTTTGGTCCAGTCGCAATAAACTGAACTCAATCGACCGACCGTCTCCCAGGTCTTCGCCATATGCCACCGTGAACTCACGCGACTCATAACTGGCGGGAATCGATTGTCCGTTTCCCGCTTCATAGTTTCCGCCTTTACGATGCGAGTAACTGGCCCGCATTCCCCAATCCTCTGCACCCACAAAAAGACTCTGTTGGCCAAAAATCTGATTGCCATTGCTCTTATAATCCGAGCTTGTCTGACCGTGCATCTGATAGCCATCGGCAAATCTTGGCGATCGCGCAAGTTCGAAGTCAACAAACTGGAACCCAGGCCCATACATCGAACTGTAAGGCCCCGGAATGATCAAAACGTCACCAACTTGTCGTGAATCAATCTTGCTCAGTACGCTGTCCAAATCGACTCGCGCGGGAACCCAGTGCGATCCGGACGCCGCAAGCGAACCGATTCGTGAACTGCGCACTCGCGGATCGTTCACAACCGGCGTTCGCTTTTGAACGCTGATTCCAAGTGCCCCAGACGACTTGCCCAACAAACTGCCAACGTCGGTGGAAACCTTGGCCAGCCCCTCTTCGCCTTGAACCCGATCGACACTGAATCCTGACGAGACCAAGCCCGACTGGCGCAGCAAACTGCGGTCGACTCCCGTGCTGTCAAAAACGGCCGACGACAACCGCGCCGATGAGTTTGATTGCGCGACACCAGGGGACAGTGCCGCGCGCGGTGCGGTAAACGGTGTCGGCTGCAGCATCGATGCCTGCTCAACCATCCACCACGAGTCGTCCGGCAAATCTGAAATGTGCACTCCCTGGCCGCCAAACACTCGCACATCAATCGGCTCAGCCTCGATCGCATTGAGACGCATCAGTCGGTCGGTCATCGGCAAAAGATCGCCGACACGCATCGTCACGCCATCGCGGTCGTGTTCAGCCGCTTCCTGCCCGGATTCCAATAAACCAAGCCGCCCGCCCGTTTGATCTTCTGCAATCGCCCAACTCGGCTGTGCTAGCAATAATCCCCAAACAAGGAAAATGCACAAAACTTCACGGCGGTCCGACTTCACAAGCGATCGATCCATGAGCCACGTCTCTCCTTAGCAGCAGGCACACTCCGTGTGCAGGCCGCAAAAAACCACCGCTGCGATACACGCAATCCGCACAATCCTTACAGGTGGTTTAATCGGTAGCCGCAGGTACTCCCATGACCCAAAAACCGCTACCACCGAAGGATTTGACACGGTCCAACGCAAAAACAGCCACAATTTAAGCTTATTTGCGTAACCCCCTGCGCACAGCAAGCGAGCAATCGCGGCCTAACGGTTTTCGGCGGCCACAAGATCTTTCAACAACCGCTCGAACGCTTGCAAACGCGGACTGCCCGGATGCCGCTCGGCGAGCCAAGTCACGGCCTGGTCGCGAACCGATTCACTGTCGGCATCACGAGCCAAAACACTGCAAATCGCCGCGACAAAGTCGTCTCTTCCGACTCGCTGGTCACCCGCGATCCGCCCTTCACCCAGCTTCGCCTTTGCACCCGAAACATCGCCACACAACGCCATCGCCGCCGCCAACGTCGATCGGTATCGCAGGTTGTGAGGCGAAGCCTTCGTCGCTCGCTGAGCAAACTCAAGGGATTGCTGATAATCGCGAAGGTCCGCCTGCGGGTGAGCCAGCAGTAACAGCGCCAAGTGATCCGCCGCTTCGACGTGCCCGTTGATCGCCAAATCTCGCCAATACGTCTCGGCTTCGCTCAACCGTTCCGTCGCCAATTCGGGCTCACCGGCCGTCGCCAGCTCCAAACCTTCGCGATACATCACGTGAGCCAACGAATAACGATACTCCGCGATCGCCGGAAACTCTTCCACCAAAGACCTCAGCCCTTGGATCGCAACATCAAACAGCAGCTTCGCATCCTGCGGCAGGACGCCACCCGACGCCTCGGCCTGGCCAACCTTCACGACCGCTAGCGCCGCATGACTTCTGGAAATTGCCAGCCGATGGCGATGGTCAACCGCATCAGGAAACAGTTCTGCCAACTCCTGAAAAGTCTGCACGGCGGCCGAGGCATGCCCAAACGCCCGGTCGCCATCACCCTCTCGCTGCAACACGATCTGGCTGAGCGCATCTTCGCACACCGCATTCTGTTCATGGTAACGCGCGATGTCGGGATAAGCCCGCAACAACTCTTGCCACCGGCTGCTCGCCTGTCCAAGCATCGCCCGGGCTTCGTCCAGCCGCTCGTCATCAAACATAGCGATACCAAGGTCGGCCAGAGTCAACGCCAGACTTTCGGCATAACGCGGTACATCCGGCAACGCGATCACCAATTTTTCGTAATGCTCCACAGCCAACGCAAGCGTCTGTTCCATCTCTTTCTGCATCCCTGCGGTTCGTTGAACATTTGCACGCGACACACACGCCGATGCCAACGCATCAACCCAGTCGGGATCGTCCGCACGCGTCGCCATCGCGCGGCTGAGCCGATCGATCGCCTCGGCCAAAACCGCATCGGCTCGTTGGTAATCGCCTCGGGCCAGGCAACCGCGTCCCAACAATTCCCTCGCCCTGACGCCCGCCAACACAGCATCTCGCTCAAACTTCGCTAGCGACGCATCCCAGTCCTCCGCAATCGTTTCACCCGCCGCATCGCCCCGGCTTTTCTGCGCCGACGTAATTGCCTGGTCGCTCCGGGCAATCACCGACTCCAGTGCCTCGATCGCCGCATCCAACTTTCCTAACGACAAAAGAGTTTCGCCCAAGTTCACGAGCGCCGCGGACAAGTAACTATCCATGATCGGTTCCTGTGGATAACGCTCCGCAAGCGCCCCCAGCGCGGCAATTGCAGGCTCCAACTCCGCCTGGGCATCTGCCCAACGATTCTCGTTCGTATAAGAAATCGCTTTGCGGACATTCGCATTGGCCGCTTCAGCACTCGCCAAGTGCCCAATCTGTGGCTGCGATTCCAGCTTTTCCAACACCTTGATCGCGTCGTCATATCGCGACCGCGCCTCGGCCTGCATTAACTGAATCTGATGAATGTCGCCCAATCTTATCAGTGCCCGCGCCCGCTCCAGTTCCAAGTCAGGATCGCGACTGCTGCTGGTCGCCAATTGCCGATAATCGTCCGCCGCTAGCTCCAACATCCGCGTTCGAATCGACTGTGTACCTGGAAAAAACTGCAATGCCTCGTTGCTGCCCACCAACCAAGTATCGATCGCCTGACGCGATTGCCGATACCGCTGCATCGCCTCGGCCTTCGCAACTTCGGCCTGCTGCTTTGCCACCAATTCACGCTTTCGCGCCGTATTGATCAACGCCCCAGCAGCAACCGCCACGACCAGGAAAGCGATCAAAAACATACCGCCCGATACGACCCAAGTATGATGGCGTCGCACCCATCGTCCCAGCCGCTCTGCGATGCTTTCGCGGTCACGATGTGCCAACACGAGGTCGTCAGCCAACCAACGTTCAATATCTTCAATCATCGCGCCGACATCGGCATAACGTTCGATCGGATCGACGCTTAACGACTTCGAACAAATCGACACCAGCGCCCGAGGCACCTTGGGCGCAATCACTCGCAGCGAACGCAAACGCCCCGAGCGAACATTCTCGATCACCTCCAGACTCGACCGTCCTTCTACTGACCTTTGACCGCTAAGCAGAGTGAACAGCGTCGCGCCAAGACTATAAATGTCCGACGTCGCATCCAGCTTATCATTCAAACCCATCGCCTGCTCAGGACTCATATAAGCCGGTGTTCCCATCACCGCGCCGCCCATCGTCTCCGTCGCGATCGATTGCAAAAGTGGGTTGTCATGCCCAGCAGACTCACCAGTACCCTGACTTGCCAAAACCTTGGCCAGTCCCCAGTCAACCACCATCGTTTCGCCATACTGTCCCAACATCACGTTATCCGGCTTGATGTCGCGATGCAGCACACCGTGCTCGTGGGCATAATGAATCGCACGACAAACATCAACAAACGTTCGCAGCAATGACTTGAAATCACGCGAATAATAGTCAACACCCACCCCATCCGGATTGTCGGCATGGTATTGATTGATCGCCGCCTGAAAACTAGTGCCGGCAATGAAACGCATCGCATAATAAGGCCGGCCGTCGCTGTAACGCCCCAGCCCATATACAGGCACGATCCCCGGGTGCTCCAACGCACCGGTGATTACCGCCTCAGCGACAAACCGATCTTGATTGAACCGATTCTTACTGTGGCGAGCTTGGATTTCTTTCAGCGCAACGGTTCGTCCCAATTCCAAATCGCGAGCGACAAACACTTCGCCAAGCCCACCCCTGGCGTGGGCTTTGATCGTTTGAAAGCGAGATCCGCCTTGCGAAGCACTCCTCTGTCCCGAAGCTGCTTTGCCGGAACGAACGACCGCCGGTTGTGCCGAGTCGACTGTTTGATCGACATTTTCACCCCGATCGCTCGTAGGCACAGACCCAGGCGCACTATCAAGGGTCGCGGTAACGTCCATTTGAACCCCAGACGTGTTGCCGTCCATTCTCTGGTCCGTCGTTGCAGCAATATCCAACGTCGCATCCACCAATGCTGATACGACAGGACCACTACCGCCATCACAAGTTTCATCGATATCTGCAGAGCCGGAATCGACCCGAGCGTGTTCACTGCCATTCAAGTGCTCCGTCGCATCGATGCCATTGGACTCAGCAACTCTCTCTGGCACGATGTCGTCTCGGTCAATCACGGCAATACTACCCTAACTCAGCAACAACGGATCAGCGAACGCTTCATCGACAAGAGCGATTTTATCAACTGGCGACTCGTCCGTGTCGTTGGACACAGATTCTTTAAATCCCCCTACTCCACCCTTGGGACCGATCGATGATGGTGACGAGCTTTCATAGATCAACGCCTTTGACTTAGGAATGATCTCTTGCGAAACGCTGATGTCGTCACCACGCTTCGCTGCAGCATTATCGATCCCGCTAGTCTGGTCATTGAAAAGCTGAGGCGAGAAAACGGTCTGCTCCCCTTCGCCTGATCCGCTCTCGCGATTGATCCGCGCGATCTCAATCAACACCAACAACGCATCCAGCGGCGTCAGTTGATTGTCTTGACTGACATCGACAAACCGATACTGCTCGACCATCGTTTCGGTCAGCGGCAAGAACGCCCCGTTCGGATCAGCCAGTTGACGCGATTGCATCGACGTCAAAACCACCAGAGCATCCAACGACTCCACACGCCCTGATCCGTCGACATCGAACCGATTCAGCGGATTGCCAAAGTCAAAAGGACCATTGACCAAAACCGTCGCGCCCGACTTGCTGAAACGCCGATGAATCGCGCCATCTACCAACGTCACGCCACCAAACCCCCACGATCCATCAAAGACAACCTGATCTCCCGAATCTGCAAACACGGTTACCGTCGAATTGGCAAACAACCCTGCGATCTTACCACTGTCCAGACGCAGTTCATTATCACCCAATCCCCGCAAATCGATCGTTTGAACATTGGTCAACGCCGCATCCGTCATCGCCGCCAAATCGATCACACCGTTGGGCGCCGGTGGCACCAGAATTGGCGAGGCGCTCGGCACATCGAAACGCAAAACGTTCGACGCCGCATTCACATTACCCGCCGCATCGGACACAGCACCCCCGCGCACTGATAACTCAAACATGCCGCCCGTCGCCGTTGCCCTCACTGAGTATCGCCCATCACCCAGCGGCAGCGGCTCNNTCGATACTGCCACCTGAAACATTGAACGACGACGCCGGCAATCCGCTGATCGCTTTCGACGTTTGCACGATCACTTCAATCGTCCTATCACGCGTCGGCGACTCTTGCAAAGTCGACAACGCGATCACCGGAACAACGCGATCGATCGTTCGCACCAATGACGCTGCCGCCAAGTTGCCGTTGCCGGCCAAATCGATCGCCGCGTTAGCGGGCAACAACAACGTCACCACGCCATCGGCCGCCGGAGTGACCCGGACGGAGTATTTTCCAGTCGTCTCGTCGACCGCAGTAAACTCCGACAACGATCCACCAAGGACGATCAGGTTCGAATCGCTGAACCCAATGACCGGCTTGGTAAAATCGATCGCGACGACAAAGCTTGCGACATTGGACAAGTTCGGCACCGTCGTTGCCAATACTGGCAGAGTCCTGGTTGTGTCGACAACCAAATCAATCACATTGGAAGCCAAGCTGGTGTTGCCAGCAGCATCCGTCACCGCGCCAGCAGCCATGCGAATCTGCACGTTCGCCGCGTTCGCCGAAATCGCAAACCGATATTGACCGTCGCTGATCCATACCGGATCACTCGCCGATCCTCCCGTGACGATCAAATCGGAACGCGTCAACCCTGTCACCACCTCACCAAAATTGACAATCACTTCGAAGGTTGTCTTATTGGTGCGAGACGGTTCCGTGGTAGTCAACACCGGTGCTGGAGCGACACGGTCAAACGTGCGACTAAGCAGGCTCGATGCCAGCGTCAAATTACCGGCCTGGTCCGTCGCCGATCCAGCGGGAACCAATGCACTGGCCACGCCATCGGCAATCGGCGTTACGACAAACGTATAACTGCCCGTCGCTTGGTTCACTTCGATCAGATTCGAAGCGACCCCATTGATCAACAACAAATCGCTTAATTCAAAACCAAGCACGCGTTCACCAAAGTTCGCCGCAACCGTGAACGAAGCCGCGTTGCTTAGGTTCGGCGTCGCGGTATTCAACGTCGGCAACGGTGATGACGTGTCAACGGTTAACGATACAGGCGTTGCCACAACGTTCGCATTTCCCGCCAAATCATTGACCACTCCGGCAGGCAGGTTGAACGAAACCGATCCGTTGCCAGCCGTCACATTCATCGTGTAACGACCGTTTCCGAGCGATTGCAGTGCACTCAGCGTCGCACCGCTGACCACAACATCACCGATCTCAAACCCACTAACCTCCTCACCAAACTCAACGGTCAAGACAAAGTTCGACTGGTTGGTTAGCAAAGGAACATTGACAAACAATCTTGGTTGCGGAGCCGACCGGTCGATCATCCGAACCAAGGTGTTGGACGCGGAGTTGGCATTACCCGCCAAATCATTCACAACACCCGCAGACATCAACACACTGACTTGACCATCCGCCATTGCTGTTGCAGTAAACGTGTACCTACCATTGGCAAGGTCCACGACCGCTAAATCGCTCGCAGTGCCATGAATGATTGCGATATCGCTCAATCCAAAGCCGCTGACCTGTTTTCCAAAATCCACCGCAACAGAAAAACTGTTCGTGTTCAATACGCTTGCGCTGGCCGATGTCAGTACAGGAACGAAAGCAGTCGAATCGACCGTGATATCAATCGTATTGGATGCGCTGCTCGTATTTCCCGCCGCGTCTTGAACTGCGGCTGCGGGTAATTGAATTTGAACCGGCCCACCCGTTGCCGTGATCATAAATCGATAACGACCGGGCGACACAAGAGCCGGATCACTCGCCGTACCACCTGTGACATTCAAGTCCGATCGAGTCAGCCCCATAACCGTTTTGCCAAACTCGGCCATCACTTCAAACGTTGTCTTATTGGTTCGCGACGGTTCATTGGTACTAAGAGTCGCAACCGGAGCGACGCGATCGATCGTTCTGACAAGTGCTGCGGCGGCAACGTTGCCATTGCCGGCAAGATCCGTTACCGAGTTCGCGGGCAATAATACCGTGACACTGCCATCGACAATCGGCGTGATCGTTGCCGTATACTTGCCCGTCGCCGCATCGGTCGCGACTAGGTTCGACGCGGTACCGTTCAGTACGGTTAAATCCGACAGCGTGAACCCAAGCACGCTTTCGGCGAAGTCGATCGCGACCACGAAACTCGATGCGTTGGACAGATTCGATTGCGTGCTGCTGAGCGTCACATTAACCCCTTGCAGATCGACAGTACGAGTCAACGTAGTCGCCGCTTCACTGCTGTTTCCAGCCAAATCGCTCGCCGCCGCTGCGGGCAGACCGACACTCAACGTCCCGTTGTTGGCCGTTGCCGTTACCAAATAACGACCGCCGCTGACCAACCTCAGATTGCTGAGTGTTGCACCGCTGACCACTAAATCGGTTAACTCAAATCCATTGACCGCTTCACCGAAATCAACCGTCACATCAAACGTTGATTGATTCGTCATCGACGCAAACGGAACATTGAATGTCGGTTGTGGTTTGACGCGATCGATCGTGCGCAGCAGTGAGTTGGATGCCGAGTTCGGATTACTTGCCAAATCGGTTACAACACCAGCAGGCACCAACACGGTCACAGCACTATCAGCGGTCGCTTGGACATTGAACGTATAGCGTCCAGCCGCACGGTCGGCTTCGATGAAGTTCGAAACCGTTCCGCCCAGCGCCGTCACTTTGTTCGCTGTGAAACCAATAACCTCTTTTCCAAAGATTACGGTCACATCAAAATTGCCAGTGTTTAACAACCCTGTGCTCGGTGAAGACACCACCGGCACCAACGCAACCGTATCTACCGTCACGCTTAGCTTGGACGATGCGATGCTGTTGTTCCCGGCAGCATCTTGTACCGCACCGGCACCGATCTGAATCTCAACCAAACCACTCGCGTTACTGAGCGTCACCGCATAACGTCCACCACCCAAATCTTGTGGATCGCTGATCGTCGCACCGGTCACCTGAAAATCACTCTTCGTTAAACCGACAACCGCCTCACCAAAATGGACAACCACTTCAAAGGTTGTCTTATTGGTGCGAGACG
>DNWZ01000099.1:30218-30677 GCA_003506095.1 Planctomycetaceae bacterium
CGTTACGACAAACGTATAACTGCCCATCGCTTGGTTCACTTCGATCAGATTCGAAGCGACCCCATTGATCAACAACAAATCGCTCAATTCAAAACCAAGCACTCGTTCGCCAAAGTTCGCTGCAACCGTGAACGAAGCCGCGTTGCTTAGGTTGGGTGTTGCGGTCGTCAATGACGGCAGCGGCGATGACAGATCAACCGTGATCGCAAGTGCTGTCGCCGCAAGACTTGCGTTGCCCGCTAAGTCACTTGCGATTCCTGCTGGAAGGTTGAACGAAACCGGTCCGTGGGCAGCCGTCACATTCATCGTGAAACGTCCGCCACCGAGCGATTGCAATGCACTCAATGTCGCGCCGCTAGCGACTACATCATTCAACACAAATCCATTGACCTCTTCGCTGAACTCAACCGTCAACACAAAGTTCGACTGGTTCGTTAGCGAAGGAACATTGACAGACAA
>DNWZ01000137.1 GCA_003506095.1 Planctomycetaceae bacterium
ACTTCGACTCACCGGTGGTCACATTAAAAACCACCGGATACCGCCAATCACGAAGCCGGACCGCCAGCCCCAACACCGTTTCGGTAAACAGCTTTACCTCACCTTCGACCGGCTCATCGAGCCCCAGTCGTTTGCACCCCGCTCGCACCGCCGCAGCGCTACGAACCTGAGTCTGAATCTGCACCACATGTGACATGTGTCCTCCCAAAGCATTTGAGTGATAGAAAATGGAAGATGGAATGCTGAGAATCAGCATCTACCGGATAGCCGGCAGCTATCGGTCTACCACATTCATATACCACTCATACGCCCGCGATTTAGCAGTTCAGTCATGTGCCACACGCACAACAAATTGACGAATATACAAGCCAGCCGACTACCTCTCGCTCGCCGAAAACTATCTATTGGGTTTCAGATTGGCACTATCCCACGCCATCTCCATGCCTAGGTAGTGCGACGCAAGGCATCAGCGATCAACACCCGGCCAGTCAACAGCCACAGTTGCGGTGCCAGTGGCACTCCGAAACTCGGTATCGTCGCGAGGTAGCAAACGCGGGCAATCACCTGGTCGGCCTGGGAGCTTCGTAGGCCTCGGCAACAATCAAGAATCCATGAATCCGTGTGCCCACAGAACAAGCACCGTGGAAGTAATCCCCTAGTTCGGCAGTGGCGAGTCGCCTGAAACGCGGATCAACGAAACTGCCGCTGGTCTCCTTGAACCAGGGCTTAAATGTTGGCTGACCAGCGTCGTTCGGCAGTCCACTTCTCCAACCACCTCAACCCAGCCTGGCCATCAATCGGCTAGCGACGCATCATCTAGGCCTTAATGTGTTTTAATTTGTTCTCCGTTTTTTCATTGCCGGGTGTCTTTCGCGTTCGAACCCCAGCCCATTTACCCCTGTGCCGAACAACCAGTTGCTGTAGCAGATTATTCGATGTCTGGGCTACCAACCGCTGGAAAGCATGCAAACTTGAAACTACGCACTCGGCAGAACACTCGCTAGTATAGGGAGGATACTAGCCCCCGGGAAACTGCGCGTCGAACTCCGCCCGTTGCGACCGCGTCGTTGGTCCCTAGATTGAGCGGCATCAACCAGCGAAATGCGCCTGTTGCGGGGCTGCGGGGCAGCGTTACCGGTTGAACGACCGGGCTCGGCCATCACCACTCCTGTCTTTCGTAGGTGCGGATCGTGGCCCACTCGTGGGCACAGAACCGACACTTCCAGAAATAGCGAAAGTTACTGCGGACGACCGCTACCTGCTCTGTCCGTACAGTCGTACCGATGGTTTCGCTCTTCGCGTTTTTGTGAACGTCCGTTCGGTGCACCAGTGAGGCCCCGCAGTTACTCCCTAGGTGTCGCTGCGTCTGGTACAGCCTCGCCCAAGTCCGGTGGCAACCGGGACAGCCGACCCAAGCCCCGGTAGCCAACAGTGGGCCGGCGACGAGGAGCGGGAGCGAGATCAGCATGAAAATCGCACTGGCGGGGTTATTTTTGCCGACCTGCTTATCGATCTCAACGCCGATTGAGACGAACACAAAGAACAGCACAAAGGTCACAGCAGAGGCTATGGCCGACTTCCTCCGGTTCTGCGCAAACCTCTTCATGAACACCAGCGAGCCAACAGAATACATCGTCCGGTAGAACCAGTCGACCGCCTGAGTCTGGGCGGCCTCGCCAGCGGCAGCGGCCTTATGGAGAGTGTTGCCGATGGGGTCGTAGTCCTCGATAGGCTTCTTCCCTGCCATGGGTGCCGCTGGGGCGGTCCCAGTAGCAGTAGGGTGTAAAGTTGGTTTTCCGTTAGCTGAGCTCGAAAAATGCCTGCTTTCTTTTGTCTTATTCTCAGCAGTTTTTTCTGGTCTATGGTTAGTAGCAGGGCTCGGCAGCTCACTGTCTGCAAAAAGCCCTGCCACCTTCAATGCCTGGAAGCGTTCTTCGCTGCCTACCAAGCCAACTATATCTGATGGCCGAAGTTTACCCGCATCCGCAAATTGCTTCAATTGACCAGGACTGAATGGGCCATGGGTCTTGTTCGGTCGATAAATATTCCACCGGTGCATCACGGCCTTACCTTATTCAAAAAGTGGGCTGACCTCGTTTGCGCAGCTCAACTGCTGATTGCCTTCGTGATCGAGCGGCAGCTTCGTTTTAGTCAGCTACGATTCAGATTTAAAACTTCCTTGAAATTTGCAATAGCTTAAATGATGTCGCTTTCTTCTGCACCATGATTTTTCATTTTCTATCGTGTGGTAACTTCAAGGTTTTCGGGGCTAAAACTTTCGAGTCCCAATTCGGGCCTGTGTTCACTCAGCCAGAATATCAAGTAAACTTTCTGTAAAGCCAGGCTCGAACCCAACTACATCTTGGCGACCGCCGATATTTGGGTAGTAAGCTTACGGTCCTGAGAACACTTACCCAATTCTTGTGTTTTGCCCAACCATTTTTGCCAGAATATCCTCCTGCCAGCCTGCCGTGCCCGCAGGCGTTCCGCTATCCAGTTATCCACACGCCGCTAGTGAACAGCGCATGCAAGTGTGACCGGTTGCTGAAAGTGATCGAAATTCTAGCGAATTGGCCTTTGGGTCGGAAATTGATTTGATTTCGGTGTAGCCGATTTTTTTCCCTCGCGTGCGCGGTCACCGCTCCAGCAGCAAAATCGGATCGGATCGGTGACAAATCATGACCGAGAGCTGCATGAAGAAAACACTCGCAACCAAACAACCAAGCGAAATGCTCAAAGCATGGGTGATCGTTAGGTGATATCCAATTTGCTGTGCCATTGCGTCCCCCGCATACTGTTGGTGCGAGAGATATTTTCCCAATGCGATCCCCAAGGGGATGCCCAGTATCGATGGAATCCACAATACGAACGCTTCGATCAGCCGCAATTGCGTAATCGATTGGTTGGAAAAGCCGATCACCCGCATCATGCCGGCTTCGGACGATTTGCTTTTTGCCTTCAGAAAAAGAATCGTCAACAAGCCGATCGAGCCGACCAACGCGATGACAAAGCTAAATCCGGTGACAATCTTCAATGCGGTACGAGTCTGCTCGTCCGCCCTTGCCACCTTTTCCGCTGATTCCCGCTCGACCAGTCGCCCGAACATTTTCCCGTCGTTCGCTGTGCTGTGCGACTGCCGCCAGTGGACTTCGGATGCCAAGTCGGCAATCGATTGCATCAACGACAGGTCCGACGTGTAAATACCGGCCATATCGTAGCGATCATCCTCCAAAGAGTGTTCCGGTAAGATGCCAGTTTCCAAATTTAGAAACTGTTCCACAAGCATGTCTGCATCTGGTTGATCCAAGGCGGGGAAACCTTTAATCCACATCCTTAACAAAATGCTCCATTCCTGTAGCGGTGCGTCGGTCATTGCCAGTGATAAGCGATGGTCAACCAGATCGAAACGCTGCCCATTCACCCTGCGATTCGCCTGCCCGGCCAATTCTACGAATCGATCGAAGTGTTCGCCCTGCCCATCTCCAACCTGTTGCAACAGCGGCCACCACTGAGTGGGTGCCGTTCCGGTTGTCACCTGATCCACCTTGATAGATGCACGATCGTCGGTCTGGGCAAGCCATCGGTCGATATCTTCGGCCATGACAAAATCCCAGCGATACGGCAGACGGTCCACCACGCCCGTCACTCGTAATTCAACAGGCAACTCTTTAACTTTACAGCGAATGGTCAATGGCAGCGTCTGGGCCTGCAATCCACATTGAGTCAAAAAATCCGTGGAAACGTACAATGCCGATTGATCCGCCGAGGGTGTGGCAGAGGACGTGCTGATCCGCCGCAGACCAGCAAAAACCGGGTCTTCACGGCGATCATCGGTACCCATACTCGCCGTGCGTCCATACAACGTCCATGTTGAACCGTCCGAGGTGATCACCGTCAACGGCACCTCACGAAACCCGAAAACTCCTGTGAATCCAGTGGATGCCGGCAGCTTTTGACGTAGAAAACTCTCGACATGCTCAAAGTCTGCCGATTCAAATCTTTGCTTGGTACGAATACCGTCGCCCACCAGAACACAACCACTGAGTGGTTCGGATTCAATCCGGTGCGTATTGACGTTTCCGATGCCGAATGCCAGCCCGAAAGACGTCACCATAGTAGTCGTCACGGATAACAGTGTGCTAAGTATTGCCAACGTGATGGCGATCGAGGGCTTTGAGAAAACGTCCGTCAGACAAAACCACAATCGATTCCCAAACTTCATGCGAGGTGCTCCAAGTTGTCGGGCAATTGACCGGTGACCAATTTTTCAATCGCTTCATAGTTGCCCAACTCGTTTGCCAGCAGTAACCGCCCACCAACCAAGTTGCCCTTGTGCAGGAAAGCAACATAGTCGGCCCAAGCGATTGCGTCTTGCCAATGATGCGAGACTAAAATGACGGTCCTTTCTGTCGGCTTGGACTGTCTCCACTCACCGATCATTTTCAGCATCGCCCGATGATTCAACGGATCCAGATTCGAGAACGGTTCGTCGGCCATCAACACCGCCGGATTGTTAATCATCGCGCGAAGAATGGCGAATCGCTGCAATTGCCCTGAAGATACCTCCGACGGCAATTTATGAAGGTGCTCGCCCAGCGTGGAACCAGTGGCACCGTTCATTTCATCAAATCGATCAACCAACTGACCAGCACGCTGGCGAGAGGTCTGACGCGACAAGCCAGCCCGCAACAGCGGTAGGCAAAGATTATCCAGGCAGGAAAAGCCGGATAGTAACGATGACGCTGACAAAACAAAGCCGATCCAGTCACTGCGATAGGTGTCGCCGACGCGTTCGGACCCAAGCACATTGACGATTCGACCACCGGGGCAGTGGAACTCCAATTCACCAGAGATACCGAAGCAGGACCGCTCTGTTCGCAAGCCACTTAAGATGGACAGCAACGTCGATTTTCCCGAACCCGAACGACCTAGAATCGCCAGCCGACAGCCTGGTGGGATGTCCATTGAAATCCGGTTGAGTACCACCACCGACGTGGCGTTGTCGTTTCCAGCCTCACTGTGACTATCCAACGAGTGTTCAACCATCAGATCACGAATACGAAACAGCACCGGGCCCGCAGCATCTGAAGTGGAGTCCACAGCACTCACGGCATCTCCTCTTGTAGGTCCAGCCAAACGTAGACCGTCTGCGCTGCGCCTCCCTCATTGACTACCATCCGGTTGAACGGACGGCGTGAGCCCGGCACTTCCACCAACTGGAAAATCGTTTCGCCGGATTCCAGTTTTCGTACCTCTTTGACGTACTCGCAATAGCTCTCTTTAAGGATATCGTTCAGCTTGAGTTGTACTTCCTGCAATTTCAGCAACCCCTGGTCATCGAGTGTTGCATTGCGACTCCCTTCCGCAACCGCCTTCATGAAATTTGACTGAAATGGCAAACTACGACGCGCGAAGTAGTCGGCCATCGACTCATTGGGCTTACTGTAACCATGGCTATCACCAACCAAGTTGCTCAACACGCTTTTAGACAGAGTATCAATATCCTGAGGTTGTCCGCGCATGTACGTCCCACGCCGCGTGATCTCCTGGAGGATGCGATGCAGATTTTCCACTTGCTCGCGTTCGACCAGCACCATGGTACGCACCTGCAAGATATCGCCCAGCAGGTCAAAGCTGTGCCTCCAGAGGAATCCTTCGTTGAACACGTCTGCCTGGATCTTGTCTGGATCGACACCGTTTTGCTTGAGGCGTGATGATAGGAAGTTCCCCAAAATGGTGTTCGTTTCCGCTGGCACCGCGCGACCTGTCTCGAAAGCTTCTTTAAGTGCCTTGAGGGCTTCACTACTGAGCTTGTCGACGTCAGCCACTCGCTCGTTAATCCGTGTGATCAAGGCGTTCGTGTCCTTTCCATCGTCACTGGCTTTGGACACCGAAGCGATGGTATCGAGCGTCTTGGTTCGCACTTGCCACGAGGCGTTCATAGCGTCGCACAACTGATTCATCTGTTGAACAAATCGCTTCGCGTCCGGATGATCGGTTATGGTCGTCTTGGTGGCAACTTGGATACAGTAGATCTCCAGCGGCATGCCCGCGGAAGTCGCTTTCGAGGCAATCGCATTGATTCTCTCCTGAAGTTTATCCGGTTCCTCACCTAACCGATCGCCCATGGTTCCAATCACTATCAGGATGCGGCGTTTGTTTCCGATAGGACTGAACTTGGCCATTGCATTTTCAATTCCCGCTACCACGCTTTTGGGGGCATCTCCGCCCCCATCGCCCTTGATCTTTTGGAACAGAACTAGTTGTTCTTCTAGCATGGCACCGTTGCCGACCGGAACCAGCGGGTTGATCGTGAACGGTTTGCGGGAGTATTTTTCATCGGCGTAAAATGAGATGGAAAGATTAAGCTCGCGGCGTTCATCACCGAAGGCAGACAAACGCAGGCGATAATCCTCGAGCAGTTCACGAACCATCTGTTCGATTGGGCTTTTAATTGAATCGCTCGAGCTAAAGTGGTCTTCCATCTCTTTTGTATTGTTGATCAGAAACATCATTTCCACTTTGCGCAGAGATTGCCTCAGATCGGTCACACCTTGTCGAAATTTAATCTGCTCTGCTTGAGTCGACCCAGTCGCACCGACACGAAATAATTCATACTTGCCTCGCGTGGAGATCGCTTTCAGCGAATCAGTGTCGCTGGCCGAATCATCACGGCTCATCACGATAAACCTGGGCTGATCTGGGGCATAGAAGGGTACGCGACGCGGATCACGCTTATCGATGTTTTCGCGAAACAAAGCTTGTTGATCGAAAAGGCTCCGTAATTGCGACGCCGACGCGTTAGCCATTGCCTTGTCGGCATACTGTTCGGCCACCTGCTGTGAGTTGAACACAACCCCAGGCGTCTCCCGAGCACTTTCTCCCCGCAACGACCTCATGTCCCATTCAAACCCGAATCGCGTATTCCAATAGGCGATACGATCGACGGGCGCCCATCCACGAATGACCTCACGCGGTTTATCCGCATAGAACGCTGGGCTGTTACCAAGTAGAACATATTTTTCGTCCTTCGACTTTTTGTAGACGAAGTATACATTGTTCATTCGTATCTCTTGAGCGTCTTCTTCGTCGGGGCGTGCGGTTGCCGGACGTGTTGTCAAGCGAACGTACTTAGACTCATCCTTGACCTGTTCGACGCGATTGACGATCAAGCACTTACCGTAGATGCCCGGTGCCGCGTAGATCGGATGCTCCTCGGTCAGCACATCGTCGGCCTGAACCCAGCCAATCGGTTCGGATACGGTGCGTCCATCAGCTGACTTGGTCAGCAAAAAGGCTTTTGGAGCGGCCGATTGTGGCGGATACTTTTCGGCAACCCAGGCGGCCTGCATAAAATTCAACGTGGTGTTGATCTTTGGCGATTCCAGATGCGTGGCCGACACGATAGCGTCATCGCGATTAACAAACACTTTGACAAACCGGCCCGCTTCACTGCGAAGCGGCGAACCGCTGCGCAGGACCGTCCCGTCACCCCGCTGAATCTCTGCCGACTGAACGAAGCCAACGACCGGCGAAAGCAGCCAAGCCATGAACACCAACGAAGCTGAGCGTTTGGGAAACATTTTCGAGTCACTACTCCGTGTGAAGGTAAAGGTTCTTGTCGGGGCTGTAGTAGTACAGCTGATCATCGGCGGCGCACACTTGCTTCCAATCCAACCTTGATTCTTTTCCATCGCTTTCCAGCGAGGTTCCTACGATACAGACCAGGCCCTGCGGCAAAATTATGCGACGGTCGATCATGTACTCGCTGCTGGCGACCAAAATCGCAACCTCAGTAGCGGGAAATACTTTTTGAGCAACGGTCTGCACGTACTTGGAAACTTCCTGGGTATTGGGGAAATTTGCGTAAGCAGAGTCCTCCGACAGACTTGTGATATCCAGCGCCACAAAGTTACCTTTGATGGAATCATTGGTCGCCACCTCAGCATGGAACTTTATTTTTGAATCTCCCGCCTGCTGGCCGATCTGCCGGATCAGCTTAACTTGTGCGAGGTTTAAAGCCCCCTTCTTTGCTGGTATCCAATACAGATTGACTTGGCTGGTCTTCTGCTTGCGCAGCCTGGAAATAAGCAAATCAGTCAGTGTCGAAGGTGGCGTCTGGTTCTTAAACGTCTCTTGGGCCGGTGATACCGGTGGTTTCGTCAATTTCGATTGTATGTCGGAGATCGACGTTTGGATGCTCTTGATGCCTATGTTCAACGGCTCCAATTTGGCTAGTTGTTCCGTGGCGGTTTTGATCTGTTGCTCTTTCGACTCGAGTTCACTTGTTGCGATTTCAAGTTGCTTGCGTGCGTCTCTTAGATCATCTATATGTTTGTCGAGTTCTTTTTGTTGTTCATTGAGTTTAGCACTCAGCTCTTTAATCGTGTCGGTCTGCTGCATTTCCACGTCTGGACCCGGTTTGTCAATCGACGGCGCGTTCGTGGCGACTGTTGACTGCTGCGTCTCCGGATTCTCAACAATGGTTTCGGCTTCGCTTGCGTCGCTCGGTGCGACCGGATCATCTTGACTCGTATCCTCTGTTGCGGCAGCCGGCTCGGGCCCTCCACCGTTCGATCTTGCGATTTGAAGGAGAATTAACAGGGGCAATAGCAAAACGCAGGCGAAAACGATGGAGCAGATCCCCCGGATAACCTTTGATGATTTCTTTCGAGGGATCAACCGTTCCTTCAAAGACTGGACCTCGCGAATGTCCGGCAGAGGCTCCGCGTTGTTCTTATCAACCTTACCGACTGCGATCGTACCGCCGACGATCGCGTCAATCGCCGAGTCAATTGCCTCCGATCCAGATTTGGTCGTGGGCTTAACAACCGAAGGACCACCAAGTGTTCTGCTTTTCCGGCTCATCGGCTGACATCTCCTGCTCTTTCCGCTATTGCTTTTACTCGTTCGATCAGGGCCGTCGGCTTGCTTGATGCCGGAAAGAAATCGACGGAACGATCCACTAACTCAGTTCCCCAACGCTCCGTATAGCCAGGCATGTAGTGATTGAACAACCACCGTGAAGCGGAGGGTCCATCAACCCAAAGCAAATGAGTTTGTATCGGTTTGTCGTCGAAAGTGATCTTATTCTTAACATCGGCCCGTTCGTTCATCGGTACTTGCTGGAACCATAGAACGACGGCTCGATTGGGGCGATTCGGATTTTCGTTGATCGCCGACGTCGCCGCATCGATCCGCGTCAATAGTGCTTCGTAATCGTTTAATTCGGCGACTTCGATTGGTGGCGGTGTGCCCTGCTGCCACGGGAACTGCACCTTTGCGCCAACAAAGATCAGACTGCGACTGGCTAGATTCTCTTTCCCTATCGTGTCTATTATTTCCGATAGAGAATCCCGCTTCAAATCCCAGAACTCCTGCAGATAGGGATTATATATCACCAGTACGGCAATCTTGCTGCTCGCGGGCGGCGGCGTCTCTTTATCCTCATCACGAAGCGTCACCCGCAATGGCGGCAGCCTAACGCCAGCACTCGGTACCGGAGCGGAATGAGGAACAATGCGTATTGCGGTGGTCCAGTCTTCCTGATGCTGCTGGTCGTCGTTCGCGTAAACTTCGAACTTTGCACTAGGATTGTCGTTGGTTAACTTTACGATGGTGGGTCTCAGTACCATTCGGGAACCAGAGCGGCCATCGACTTGAACAATTCCAGGAGCCGGATCGAGTGACATCGAAAGCGAATATCCCGATTCGGGCAATTTCTGAGTTGTTTGAAGTATTACAGAAAAACGTGGTTTTCCAGCCGGAGAGGCTTCTTCGGTAATGATGATCGGAGCATTTAGATCACGCTGCGAATCTGTCCTGGATTCAGGCTCGACCCGCAGGCTCACTTCAAAAACATCATCGTCCTCCAGAGAAATTGACAACGGGCGGCTGGCTACGTCTCCTGATCTTGCTACTAACGAGTACATCTCGCTGGGACTTGGGATCTTGTCGTCGAGTACAGAAACGGTGAAGGCTTTAGATTGCGTGCCCGCCGGGAGCACAAGCGCTTTGTCATTTAATCGCAATCTCGGTGACTGGTCGCCGGGCGGATCCCACATCAGATCGATTTCAACCGGAATCGGCTGGCCAGGATCAAATGTAGCGCTGACCTCGAAATCAATCTCGCCTTGACCCTCCAAAGCCGTGTTGGATCCATCGGTCGTTCGCAAAGTCAACGATTTCAAGGCCGCCATCTTTGGCATCGGGTATTCCAACCAGCGCTGCTCGGTGCGGGGTTGAACATCGCTTCGCCGCATCACGCGGATATCAACTGTTCCGAAAGGCGGCTTGATGCCTTGCCCCAGCAGATCATCTGTGATGGAAACTTCGGTTTCCCCGGCGCGCATCACGATGTTGCCACTATGGTTTATGTCCTGTCCCATCACGCTGTACTGGAAATCAAGATCCTTTTCATAAACACGGTTCGTCTTCAACATCAAATTAATGCTATTACGTTGGTCATCGGTAATCACCGCCTTGCTGCGGAACGCTTTCCCCGCAACTTCGGAAAACAGCTCCCAAGACAGACTGGGCATTAAATCGACCAGATGCTCTCTCGGTTCGGCGACAGTCAATGGTTCCGGCGGCAAGAGCCGAATGGTTGTCTGCTGCTGATTAGCAATTTCCGCAAAGTTGGTGCTGAGTTGAATGCAGGCACGTTCACTGAAGGGTGCAAAGGTCAGCGTTCCCGTCGCGATTCGCCTATCGTCCCGATCGCTTTGCACAAGTCGCTGTTGGGCGACACCGTCGATAAAGCAAGGCAGCTCCAACTCAAAAGGAACCTCAACGACATGATCCAATCGCCGATTCAAACGAACAGGAATCTGCATCACCACCAGCTTGCTATCCGTATCAGGAACGGAGAAAAGGGAGCCGGGGTGTTCAAACTGGACCGACGTGTGCTGTTCTTGCGGCATGCGCCACAACACCCATTGCCGGGACGCCAGCAGCAAAAATGAACAAGCAACGGTCCAAAGGATCGCTCGCGAGACTTCGCCGTTTCTCATTGCTTGCACCTTAGAAAATTGAATCGGTGGGGTCGCCAGACGAGCCATGCCTCAGAGCAGACTGACGTGTTGGGTCAAGGGCATCTCGGTGATGTCCATCTTCGTCGCTATGCCAAGGCTCAGAGTTTTCCGCCATTGATGCCGATTCGTCCCATGCGTGCTCAAAAGGACTGGACTGCGTTGATGCAGCTTGGTCATCGGGTTTATTACTGGAGTCCCCAAACGGATCCGACGCAGCAGCGAAACCTCCAGAGGGGAACGAAGACGCAAACGGGTCGTCAATGACACCATCTCTTGTCGCAAACGGATCGCTTTCCGGTCCAGTACCGGCGTTTTCGATACTCGCGTCAGTATCCGCCAAGGGAAGTTGCAGTTGTATCTCACAGCCAGTCTTGAACAGCGTTTCTTCATACCAGTTCGTCACGTCGCTTGCGGACAGCATAGATAGAATCAAAGAAGCAAAAAACAATACACTTGCCGACCCGATCCCTAAAACAAGCGCGCTGAGTGAATCCGACGGCAACACCGCCTGATGGTTATCTAGCGTTCTGGCCGCGAACAAAAGCACCCACAGAAATAGTAAAGCAGTGCATCCAATCTGCAGGTAAGCCCAGCGTTGTGATAGACGCCCCTGAATATCGTCACGAAGAGACTGTAGTGACTGGCGAGCTGGAATTTGATCTGCAGTTCCCAGTGTGCCCGCCGAACGGATCGACGCCAGTTCATACGCCGCGTGGGCCGCCGCACCATCGCCCCCGTCGCGAATCCCCTGACGCCACTGGAAATAATAAAAGATCTGTGCAATCAGCCAGCAAGTCAACGCCACAAAAACAAAGACAATCAAAGAGAAGACCGGGTGTTTTATAGAATTAAGTAAGCCCATATGAGCGGACTTGTCTAAAAACACAAAGTAAATCGAAGCTGCGGTTGCCATCGCAGTAACAGGTCCCCACAGATACCACGCGGGCGATTGAGGAAGGCAATCGCTAAGATTTCTTTTCGTTTGGTTTGTCATCGAATGATTCATAATGAGCTCTTAGGTTCATGCCCACTAAAGCGAAACAATAAGGTGTGCCTTATGATGCCGAAGTGCGTATCGTCTCTAGTTCAACTGTGGCAAAGACCCGCGGGCGATCTTCACCCTTATAGTAAAGTCCCGGCTGCACCACCTTTGCGATCTTGCCGCGCTGCACCCGATCACCGCGACGCAAAGTGCTGTCGACCAATTTGACCGACGATCCGTATTGGAACCAACGTTCCACGTCCATTCTAAAATCCGACATAAATGTTTGGTTGATTGGATAGGTCAGCAAGCTATAGTGTTCGAGTAATTTACGTAGCGAGTTGTCGCATTTAACTAACTGATCTTCGGACAAGATTCCTTTCGGACGAATTTCGGACCAATAGACTTGATGAAGCCGTTCCAGTTCGACCAATAACGCGTGACCGTCACCACGATCCGCTTGGTAGACCAAGCGAGGCAGATTCTTCAGCGACTTGTGCAAGAACTGAGACGTCGATTCGACGCCACTGTTTTCAGCAATCTGAGCAAGTTGTTTGAGTGTTTTCTGCCCCGGAGGAGCCGGTCCCAGCGAACAGACCGCTTCACACTCCTGGATTATCTCGCCAGCGGCGAACACGCCGAACCTGCTCAACTCCACCCGACCCTTCTCCTTATCGTCGGAAAACTCGGGATGAGGGCTCGCATTGCTTTCGTCCCACTGCGTACTATTCGCGTAGTCCAGGCCAGCCGGAGTAATCCTCACGTCAACATCAACGCTGACAGCGACCAAGCATTCGATCACACGGTTAATTCCTTCACGAGTAACCGTTGCCGGCAGTTCGCGGGAGTACTCGTGAACTTCGTTTACCGTATCCGTTATCGCTCGTCCGATCGACATCTTTTTGGGGTATGCAACATCCCAATCAATGCGACGATGATAGTCACGCAGGGCGACCAATAAGATCGACAAGGAGGTTCGCAACGTATGATTTTCATCGCCCTTCAATTCGCATCGCACAACTTCCAATGCCGCGTTGCATTTAGGGATGGGCGCATCAAGATCGCTGCTTTGACTGAGACAGACTATGCATTGGCCGACTTCCACCGCAAACTTCACCTCGTCGTAGGGTGGCTGATCTACGACCGTATCAATCGGTTGAGGGCTAAATTGGTAATGGATCAACGGGCCATTGGTCAGCGAAGTTGCGGGCCACGTTAAACGCCTGGCATGAAGATCGGGACAGGGTAACACTGGGATAACACTGCTCAATCTTTCGTACCAGAGAATCTCGACATCGTTTTGTATTTCGCACATCAAATGGTGCACCCACGCGTTTAGCCAAGCAATATCAACTGCAGACCGTGACAATTGTCTGCGTAACTCATTGCACGCCAACTTGAACGCATCAGGGGTCTGCTGCAGTTCAAACGGCATCACAACGAGTCGCCGCCAAAACTGTGTAATCGCTTTATCTTTTGCGGCAAAATCGGGACAGGGCAACTGAATCCAGTCCAGAATTTCACTCGGCAGAGCACCGGAACTGACTCCAACACGCGACGCAGTTTGTTGTTCCCACCCGTCGGCGGAAAGGACCGTGCCGACCGGCGACGAGTCTTTGATCCACTCAAAATTCTGCAGCGTTCGCACTTCTTCTTGATTCAGCGGATGATAACCCTGTCTTGAAACATCCCACCTCGGCACTGATTGTCCGCCGCTAAGTTCGAATATCTCATACAGCTCGCCAGCGATCGCCCGGAAAACTGAGGAATGTTCTTCAATAAGATCGGTGGGGTGATCGAAAAACAACTGGAAGAGTTGCCATGCAACGCGGCGAGTCATTGCCGATTTATCTTCACCGCCCTGATGGTCGAAAACCGCCAAGCGATACTGGTCCACCAACGGCCACTGCTCCCATTGGGGCGTCTTCGCGCGTAATAACTCGATGCGATCCCAGTGGTCCGCCAGCCAAATTGCTAGTGGTCCGGTGTTATCGTCGCCAGCGGAAACCAATATATGTGGTGTCGTTGATTGGTCGGCGAACCAGCTTATCACGACCGACTTGCGTCCTGGCATCGGAATACCCCGGCACAATCGTACCGACGCGGCGCGACGCAGTTCTTCGCCTGTCGCACTACGGAACTCAACGCCTTCCGCAATCAGTGCATCCTGCAAAGATGACAACGCGGCCGACTCGCTGTCACTCCAATCGGAACCGGGCAGTGTCGTCGCCAGCACCAACTCATGAACTAGCGCTTCGATTGCACCTTTGCAAAGCGCTACGGATGTTTCATCCGCAACTTCAAACCATTGTTTCACAGTCGCTGCCGATGGAGATTGTCCAATTAAGGACTTCAGCTCATGACAGATTAAACACAGAACTCGCAACCCGGGGTTAGTTAGTTTTTGCACCTGGTGGAGCCGCCAGTACAGCTTTGGCACCTCTCGAGGGCGGCTAAATTTGGCCGGAACAATCACGCGACGAAGTCCACTAACCGACGTGGCGACCAGACCGGCTGCCAGCAACCCAGCAGGTTTCTCAGGCTCGGTCAGCTCGACTTCAAAAGCCTCAGACGCACCCGAACTCATATTCGCTTTTACATCGGTCTGTTGAATATGGCTCGCCTCGATGATCGTGATTTTCTCATCCGCCGTCGAAGCCAGTTGATTAGCCCAGGCATCCGTCAGCTTCCAAATCGTTCTTGGTATTTGCTGGGATTGAGCGATCCGATCCCACGTGCGGATCACCAGCAAAATACAACGCAATCGTAAGTCTCGCTCCTCGATGACCTCGATCTCCTCGGCAGACGCTCCGCTAAGCTCGCAACAAAATTTCGGTTCTAACCCATCTATTGCATCAAGCAATTGCGAGTCATTGGATTTATAAAGGCTGACAAAGTAGTCATCCACGGATGCGGCGATCGGCTCGCGATCGGATTGTGAAGAATCATCAAGCGAGAATAGGCACCGTTCAATTGCTGTCAGTCTCGTTGCAATCGCTGTTTCCGGTGCTTCAGCGAGGATATGGCGAAGTGTCGATTGGTTTGCTTGTAGAAGCGTCATCATCGGTTCATGATGGTCACGCAACCAACGACGGGTCGGTCCGAATAGATATCGAGGCAGAAACCCATTTAATTGGCTCAGACACAACATAGCCGCCCCATTGGCAACTTCCAGTTCCCTCAACAATGGTGCCATCGTCGCACCTCGCAGAGCCGCTCGTAGACCGCTTTCACATTGCCTTGCCCAACGTAAACCCAACAGCGATCGTTCAATAATGCTCTTCAATCGCAAGTCGATCGAATCGCCGTGTGGATGAGCATCATCGATCTGGGTCCATTGTTGACACCAGTGGAGAAGTTGTCGGTCGTCATGAAAATCATCGGCAAAACCCTGAAGCACTTTGTCGTAAGTCACCGACTTGGAAATTGAAACACGCTGAGCAATGGCCTTAACAACATCTTTCAGGAACACTGGCGTCAATCGCGAGATCAACTGGTTTCGAAAAGTCTCGGTCAGCTCGATCGCTTCGCCTAATCGGTTTTCACCGTCGAAGGCAGAGGCCGCACGGAGTTCGAGAACCAAGTGATCAAGCCGTAGCACATTCCGGATTTCGCCCACTACTTTCCTGCGTTTCCAATCGCCGATCTTGAAGGCCTGCATCACAAATCTCCACTTTCGCGAGGGCTCACGATTGGATGGCGATGAATGACTCGACCCCGTCCTTTTTCGATCACTCTGGTGATGACTTTGTTTTCGCTCGCTGCCGCCGTGCCGTCGAATGTTGCGACCGCCGTCGTCGTCTGGTCGTCTTGGACCAATTCGGCAACAAACCCTAATGTATCGGAGTTGTTGGGATCGTCTGAAAACCGCAGCCGAATGTAGGGTTCGGGGCGTTTGGCGTTCATGCGCGTGCTCTGGTCGGCGATTGCCTTATCAAAGTAGAACTCCAAAAAAGATTCCCAATTTTCGTCACCGGGCCAACGGCGTTTCAACGTTAAGGAAATGACTTTGTCGGTTGCCCCTTTTTTCGACTTGCCCTCGGGCACGGGTAATTTCTTTTCAATTAACTCGCGATATCGTTGGTGTTCCTTGAACAAGGTTTGTGGCGCTACTTTGTTTTCATCATAGCCGATGGTAAACGGCAGCCGTTCAGACAAATCTTCGTCGAAAGTCACTTCGACGCCGTGGATGGATTTCTCCGCCATTCGCAACAGCACTGCACCGCGGGCTACGGCCCCTTTCAAATTACTGCGGTCAAACACGAATCGGGGATGAACACCACCAGGATTGACCTCTTGAGGCGGACCGAGAAAAGGGATTTGCAGCGATTGTTCCAGTCGCTGCTGCACCAGCGGATACAGTGCGCCCTGGCCGACCAAGTAGACGTGATGCAATAAAGTGA
>DNWZ01000031.1 GCA_003506095.1 Planctomycetaceae bacterium
ACGCCAAGAGCGTGAGCTACGATCTGCCTGAGACGCCAGAAGGATTGGTGCAATACCTCGCGAAGCATCCGGCGTTTACCGGCATCGGTGAAACCACGGCGCGGAAGATCGTCTCGTACGTTGCCAGCGCGGAGCATCTGGATCGAGTGATCCGCCAGGACGTCGAGGAACTGCATCGCGCTTTGCGGATTCCCAAACGGACTCTGAATTCATTGCGTGAAGCATGGATCGCCAACAGTGACGAGAACGAAGTTCGATCGTACTTGGCAAGCTTTGGGCTGTCTCATCACCAAATGGAAACACTACTCGAGGAATTTGGATCCTCTGTAGTTGGTGTTCTGCGAGCGAATCCGTATTTGATCATCCGCTACATCAAGGGCTACGGCTTCAAGCGGGTCGACAAAATTGCTCGATCGATGGGAATTCCCAAAGAGCACCCGGGCCGACTCGAAGCCGCTCTTTGTTACTTGGTTCGCGAAGAGGCGTCCGATGGTCATACATGGATCTCGCACGACGAGCTGATTCGCAAGGCGATCGATCTGCTGTTGCTCGATTCACTCGATAGTCGCTCGATCATCGACGCTGCGTATCAGAGAGTCGTGGACCAAGGGCAATTGGTCGTTGATGGCGATGCAGTCGCACTGCCGCAGTATGCAGATGCCGAGCGATACATCTTTGAGTGCTTTCAAGAGCACGGAATTCTCAAGAGCCCCTTGGGGATTGAGCCTGGCAATACTGTCGGCCTTAAGCGAGCTCAACTCGCTGCGTATGAAGCGGCGCTGAATCACGCGATTGTGGTGATCTCCGGAGGAGCTGGCACTGGCAAGACCCACACCCTGGCGAGATTGGCTCGGACGTTCGACGAAGCTGGCTTGAAGGTCGCCCTTTGTTCGCCAACCGGGAAAGCAGCAAAGCGCATCGAGGAGTCGTTAGCGTCACAGGGTGTGAAGCTGTCCGCGAAAACCATTCACCGGCTGCTCGAATCGAATGGTGTCGCGTTTCAGCGTGAAAGCCTATCCGCGCCATCGCTAGACCGTGAAGGCAAGGTTCGCGACCCTGCCTATGACATCGTCATCGTCGATGAAGTATCAATGGTCGATGCACCACTTATGGAAGATCTGCTACGTCGTATCGATTTCGATAAAACGCGATTGATCCTCGTCGGCGATCATAACCAGCTTCCTCCCGTCGGCGCTGGTAACGTCCTCCGTGATTGCATTGAACACAAGCTCGTTCCAACGTTCATTCTGGATGAAGTTGTTCGCCAGGCTGGAGTGCTCAAGACCAACAGCACCGCGATTCTTTCGCAGCGTCTCATGCCAACCGCGGTAGGAGATCTAGCTTGGAGCGTCATCGACTCTCTTCAAGATCCAACGCAGATTCAGGTCTACCTTCGCGATCTCGTATTGAATCGCATTCCTGATCGGCTTGGTCTCGACCCTGTGAATGACGTTCAGATCATCACGCCAACGCATCTGGGCCAACTCGGCACCAAGGCCATCAACGAAATGATGCAGTATCTGCTGCACGGCGCGGTCGATCGCAAGTTTGCCGTGGGCGACAAGGTCATTCAGACAACGAACGACTACGGCTTGGGAATCATGAATGGCACCATCGGTGTCATTTCCGAAGTCGAAACGAGTGGCGGAATCAGTTACATCGTCGACTTCGATGGCGATGGACACAGGCATATTCACGATGAACAGATACTGAATCTTCAGCTTGCTTACGCGCTCACGGCACACAAAGCTCAGGGGAGCGAGTTTCCATGCGTGGTTGTCCTTTGCCACAAATCCCATTTCTTTGCCGATCGCAACTGGCTCTATACCGCAGTCACTCGCGCTTCGAAGTATTGCATCGTGGTCGGCGATCGCTGGGGACTTCGTAGTGCACTGAAAAAGAACCGCGTCAATCTACGCCGAACGTTCTTGGATCGCTGGGCGAAAGCGGATCTCACGTCGTGGGAGGTCGAACATTGAGTTCCGCACCTCAACCACCACTTGAAGCCATCCATCAAAACTGTCCAAGTTGCATTCGCGATCGCAATCAGTGGGTTGCCTGGAAGTACGTCGAGCGTGGAGGCAAGCCGACCAAAGCTCCCATCAATCCACACAATGGGTCGCTGGCGTCATCGACTGACGCCTCTACCTGGGGAACCTTTGCTGAGGCGATTGAAGCTTGCCGGCGCAATAGTGCGTTAGCTGGCGTCGGGTTCGTATTCACCGCCGACGATCCGTACTGCGGCGTCGATCTCGATGACTCGGTCGACGAATCAACGAGGCAGTTGAAACCGTGGGCTCAGCAGATCGTTGATCGCCTAGACAGCTACACCGAGATCAGTCCTTCAGGCTCGGGGCTAAAGGTCTTCATTAAGGCCAACAAGCCTGGCTCGCGTTGCCGCAAAGCCTACGAAGATGGCGAGGTGGAGATCTACGATCGTGACCGCTTCTTCACCGTTACCGGCAGTCGCTTACCGACCATTCCCAGTGAAATCAACCTTCGACAGGAATCGCTCGACCTCGTTTACGCACAAGTGTTCGGGAATGACGACCCAGGTGGGAACGCTACTCCAACTGCCAGTCGAGGTCCGCAGCCAAGCGATAGCGGTTTCGTTTCGCTGAGTGACGACGAGATCATCGATCTCGCATGCAAGAAGCCTCGAACTGGTGATAAGTTTCGATCGCTTTGGGATGGTCATTGGAACGACCATTACAACTCGGCCAGCGAAGCTGATTCGTCGGTCGTTTTTTCGCTCGCGTATTACACCAAGGACGCACAGCAGATCGACCGCATCTTTCGGCGTTCGCAGTTGATGCGAGACAAGTGGGATCAACTGCATGGCGGTGAAACGTACGGCGCAACTACGATTGCAAAAGCGCTCAGCAAGGTCACCAAGCAATACACACCCAAGGCAAAGCGGACGCCCTCTCGCCGGCCGCAGCCACCGCAACCAACCAACTCCGGCTTGCCGTCGATCATTATTGACGATCGGCAGCTCAGCGATCTCACCGCACAAGCATTGGCCGCTGTCAAACGTGCAAACTCTCCTCCGTCTACATTCGTGCGTTCTGGATGTCTGGTTCGAGTTGTTCATGACGAACAAGACATACCCAAGATTGAACCACTTGATGTTGCTCGCGTTCGCTGTCGTCTCACCGAGG
>DNWZ01000030.1 GCA_003506095.1 Planctomycetaceae bacterium
AATACCTCGCCAAGCATCCGGCGTTTACTGGCATCGGGGAAACCACGGCGCGAAAGATCGTCTCCTACGTCGCCAGCGCGGAGCATCTCGATCGAGTGATCCGCCAGGACATCGAGGAACTACATCGAGCTCTGCGGATTCCCAAACGGACTCTGAATTCTTTGCGTGAAGCGTGGATCGCCAACAGTGACGAGAACGAAGTCCGAACGTATTTGGCCGGCTTCGGGCTTTCTCATCACCAGATGGAAACATTGCTTGAAGAATTTGGACCCTCGGTGGTTGGCGTTCTGCGGGCAAATCCGTACCTCATCATCCGCTACATCAAGGGCTACGGTTTCAAGCGGGTCGACAAGATCGCGCGTTCGATGGGCATTCCCAAAGAGCACCCGGGGCGACTTGAAGCCGCACTGTGTTATCTGGTTCGCGAAGAGGCGTCCGATGGTCATACATGGATCGCGCACGATGAGCTGATTCGCAAGGCGTTCGATCTGCTGTTGCTTGATTCGCTCGATAGTGGCTCGATTATCGAGGCTGCCTATCAAAGGGTCGTAGAACAAGGGCAGTTGGTCGTTGATAGCGATGCAGTCGCACTGCCGCACTATGCAGATGCCGAGCGATACATCTTTGAATGCTTCCAAGAGCACGGGATTCTCAAGAGCCCCTTGGGGATTGAGCCTGGCAACACCGTCGGCCTTAAGCGAGCTCAGTTCGCTGCGTATGAAGCGGCGCTGAATCACGCGATTGTGGTGATCTCCGGAGGAGCAGGCACCGGCAAGACCCACACCCTGGCGAGATTGGCCCAGACGTTCGACGAATCTGGCTTGAAGGTCGCCCTTTGTTCGCCAACCGGGAAAGCAGCAAAGCGAATCGAGGAGTCGTTAGCCTCACAGGGCGTGAAGCTGTCCGCGAAAACCATTCACCGGCTGCTCGAATCGAATGGTGTCACGTTTCAGCGTGAAAGTCTATCCGCGCCATCGCTAGACCGTGAAGGCAAGGTCCGCGACCCTGCCTATGACATCGTCATCGTCGATGAAGTATCGATGGTCGATGCACCGCTCATGGAAGAGCTGCTACGTCGCATCGATTTCTTTAAGACGCGATTGATCCTCGTCGGCGATCATAACCAGCTCCCTCCTGTCGGCGCAGGTAACGTCCTTCGTGATTGTATTGAACACAAGCTTGTTCCAACATTCATTCTGGATGAAGTCGTTCGCCAGGCTGGAGTACTCAAGACTAACAGCACGGCGATTCTTTCGCAGCGTCTCATGCCAACCGCTGTAGGAGACCCTGCCTGGAGCGTCATCGATTCACTCCAAGATCCAACGCAGATTCAGGTCTACCTGCGCGATCTAGTCCTGAGTCGCATTCCTGATCGGCTCGGTCTCGATCCCGTCAATGACGTTCAGATCATCACGCCAACGCACCTGGGGCAGCTCGGCACCAAGGCCATTAACGAGATGATGCAGTATCTGTTGCACGGCGCGGTGGATCGCAAGTTTGCAGTCGGCGACAAGGTCATTCAGACAACCAATGACTACGGCTTGGGAATCATGAACGGCACCATCGGTGTCATTTCCGAAGTCGAAACGAGTGGCGGAATCAGTTACATCGTCGACTTCGATGGCGATGGATACCGGCATATTCACGATGAACAGATACTGAATCTCCAGCTCGCTTATGCGCTCACGGCTCATAAAGCACAAGGGAGCGAGTTTCCCTGCGTGGTTGTCCTTTGCCACAAATCCCATTTCTTTGCGGATCGTAACTGGCTCTATACCGCGGTTACTCGCGCCTCGAAGTATTGCATCGTGGTCGGCGATCGCTGGGGACTTCGTAGTGCACTGAAAAAGAACCGCTTCAATCTACGCCGAACGTTCTTGGATCGCTGGGCGAAAGCGGATCTCACGTCGTGGGAGGTCGAACTTTGAGTTCAGCTCCTCAACCACCACTTGAAGCCATCCATCAAAACTGTCCGGGTTGCATTCGCGATCGCAATCAGTGGGTTGCCTGGAAGTACGTAGAGCGTGGAGGCAAGCCGACCAAGGCTCCCATCAATCCACACAATGGGTCGCTGGCTTCATCGACTGACGCCTCGACCTGGGGAACCTTCGCTGAGGCGATTGAAGCTTGCCGGCGAAATAATGCGTTAGCTGGCGTTGGCTTCGTTTTCACCGCCGATGACCCGTACTGCGGTGTGGATCTCGATGACTCGGTCGACGAATCAACGAGGCAGTTGAAACCTTGGGCTCAGCAGATCGTTGATCGCCTCGATAGCTACACCGAGATCAGTCCTTCAGGCTCGGGACTGAAGGTCTTCATCAAGGCCAACAAGCCGGGCTCTCGTTGTCGTAAGGCCTACGAAGATGGCGAAGTGGAGATCTACGATCGCGACCGCTTCTTCACCGTTACCGGCAGTCGCTTACCGACCATTCCCAGTGAAATCAACCTTCGACAGGAATCGCTCGATCTCGTTTACGCACAAGTGTTCGGAAATGATGATCCAGGCACTAATGCAGTTCC
>DNWZ01000254.1 GCA_003506095.1 Planctomycetaceae bacterium
AAGCGGCGATTGCAGACGCTGAATTTGAAGTTGCACAAACCTACTATGAAAGGGCGATCCAGCTAGGAAATAAACGCGAGCCCGAAGACGATCTTCACCTTGCGTTAGCCAAGTTTCGCACCGGTGATGTTGACGCGGCGCAGGCGATTCTGGATCGGATAGCGCCTGATAACGGTTTAGGGTATCCCAAAGCGCATCGACTCAAGGCGATGCAATTGGTCGCGGCGCTGACGCAGTCCGATCGGTTCAATGCCGGTGGAGCCGATGAGATTGATCCGCTGACGGTCGCCCCATCCACGGTTAACCAATCGGCCTGGGAAACGGTGCGATTGCATTTGACTCGCAGCGGGCTGGAACAACCGGTCGAGTTGGGTGATCTCTGGACCGCTTATTACCTTGCCGCTGGTAAAACGAGCGACGCGATCGCCCGGCAGATGGAAGTGTCGCATCTGGAGCCGCAACGCTGGGTGGTAACGGCACGTCTGTGTGCCAGCTTGAATGACCAACGTCAACGGAAAATCGCCTGTGATCGTGCGGAGACTTATTTAACCGCCAAGATCACCGACAATCCGTTTGACCATTTGGCAAGAATCGATCTGGCGCGAGTTTTTGTTGATAACCAAAGATGGGAAGACGCAGACGCCCTGGTAGGCGAAGGCCTCGGGTTGGTCGGAGCCGACACAACACCGCCCGCGCTTGCGCTGAGGCGCGCCGCGTCGGAGCTCCTGCTGATTCGATTCGACTCGATCAATGGAAACTCCGATGGCGATTTAGAAAAGAAGCATACTTTGGTGGCCAAGGCAATCGAGTTGGACTCGAATCACTTGCGTGCTTACGGAAAGCTGCTTGAGCTTTACCAGGCAAGCGGCTCACCGGAGGATCGCGAGCGAATGATTCGCATGCTGGAACAGCAGATCGCACAAGGAAACTCCATCGCGATCGCACACTTCGCCCTTGGCACCGCGAAATGGATCGATGGCGGGCATGACGAAGCGGTCTGGCATACCGAGCGAGCGATCCAACTGCAGCCCAGCATGACAGACGTTGCCAACAACCTTGCCTGGCTGTTGGCTCACGGCCAATCACCCGATCTGCAGCGCGCCTTGGCGATGATCGAAACGGCGCTTGCGAAGCGTCCGGGTGATTGCCGTTACCTCGACACTCGCGGAACGATCTTGATGAAGCTGCAACGGTGGAACGATGCACTGGCCGACTTTGAATCGATTCTGCCGCTCGTGCCGCCCAAGGCTCGCCCAGGCGTGCATCAAAACTTGGCAGAGATCTATGCCGCCGTCGACAAGCCAGAGATCGCTCGCTTGCATCGCGACGAAGCGGCGCGGACCAAGACGCTATCCGACAACGGCACTGCCCCGCTCCGGTAAGGCAATCACCGTTGCGATCGATTCGTCTGCAAACGGCCAGCCCCCTTTTCGGACCGGATGCGCACATACGAACAGGCAGGCTTTGTTTGTTGTAATTGCCATGACTGTCCCAACCGGGTGAAATCGATTATGAAGATACGCGCAAAAGCGCAAGTTTTGTGATTATTCGGTTGGAAAATGAATCGCTGCGGGATAGTGTGAAGAGCTTGTGAACATCGCTCAGGATCTCATGTCTGATCTCGCAGAATAGGTTTAGGTTAACGGATGGCGGATCGGCGGTCGGTATTTCTGCTCTATCATTTCTTCCAGCCTGATGACGTCATCAGCGCTCGGTTGTATTCGGATCTGGCGGTGGAATTGACCGAATCGGGGTTCGACGTCACCGCTGTTCCGTCGATTCGCCGTTGCCATGGGCGGCGTGAACCGCTGGCCAAACACGAGTCGTGGGCCGGTGGCAAGATTCGCCGCGTTTGGCGACCCGCTTGGCCTCAGCACAGGACCGCAGGTCGCTTTGGCAACACTCTGTTTATGTTGTTGGCGTGGACCTGGCTTGCTGTCGTCACGCCGCGGCGGCGAGGCGAAGTGATGGTCGTCGGCACCGATCCCGTGCTTGGCGTGCTGATCGCGATCTCGTGGCGGCTGCTGCGACCAAACTCGCGGATCATTCATTGGTGCCACGACCTTTATCCCGATGCCGCTGTGGCGGATGGTATTGTCCCTGACTCCGCACGGTGGGTTCGCCTGCTTCGCTGGATGCTGGGGATCGCTTATCGCCGCTGTGACGTCATCGCGGATCTGGGTCTTTGCATGCGCAGGCGTTTGCAAGCGGCCAGCGGTGAAGTCGATCGCTCGGACGTCGCCACGGCTGATCGGGATCGGCTACCGGGCACGAGCCCTGAAACTCGTAGCCCCGTGACAAGCAGTCCCGTGACGAGCAGTGCAGATGCCGCTGCGGCCGCGGAGCATCATTGGTGGCAGGGCCGCTACGCGACGTTGGTTCCGTGGTCGCTGGTCGAACCGGATCGTGTGCAACAACCGGACTTGGCGACACGTCGCGAGTTGTTTGGCGATCATCGTCTGGGGATGCTTTACAGCGGTAATTTTGGTCGAGCCCATGGCTTCGAGTCGCTGATCGCTTTAGCACGGCGATTGCGCAGCGACGATGTCGGATTCTGCTTCGCCGGCCGCGGGCTGCGTTTGGACTCGGTGCGCGCGGAAATGACCGACGCGGACGTCAACATTCGCTTTGCCGGGTTTGCCGAGGAATCGGACTTGGAAATGCGTTTGGCGGCGGCGGACATTCACTTGGTGACGCTCCGCCAGGGCTGGACCGGGACGGTGGTGCCGAGCAAGTTTTTCGGCGCGCTGGCCGCTGGGCGTCCGGTGTTGTTTGCCGGCGATCGCGATTCGGCGATCGCAAGGTGGATCGACCAGTACCAGATCGGTTGGGTGTTGAACCAAGAGACGATTGACGAACTGGCGACGTCGATTGTTTCGCTGGCCGGCAGCGTCGATGCGATGGAGGAGATGCGCCAGCGGTGCTTTGAGGTTTATCACCGCGAGTTTTCCAAAAGCGTTCAGCTTGATCGCTGGCATCAGGTCTTAGTCGGCGAACGTTATCGCGTTTCAAGCAGCGAGCCACCGTTGGCTGGAAACCTCAACCATGAACGAATCGCCGAAGCTATCTAAACGGCAATCGCTCGGTTTTGGCCAAGGTCGTTGACCGCTGCGTCGGTCATCCTTCTGTGCCGCGTTACCTTTGAACGAAGCGAAAGGCGACGAAGCGAAAGGCGACGGTTTCCGACTTGCTGATGTCGTTAACCGACGTTGAACAGTTCGACCAAGTGCGTCAGATCATCCGTTAAGTTCAAGCACTCGGCATCCGTTCACTCTCGCTGCGCCGCAAACCGTGTCGCAGCATCCCACGTCAAATCCGCGATACCCGAACGAGGGCTGGGAACGGTATACAACGCATTGCCTGGGTAAGTGCATCAGATTTGGGGCTGAGGTTAAGAAAGTAGGTTGTGCGGCGTTCAAGCGGCCTACTGGGGCGTTTCGGATTTTGCGGAACCAGCGACCTTGCTTGCACTTATCCTCGAAAACCGGCGCAGTGCGACGTAGAAGACGGGGGTAAGAAAAAGCCCGCACAGCGTCACGCCTAGCATACCGCTGAAGACTGCTGTCCCGAGTACCCGGCGCATTTCAAAGCCGGCACCGGTGGCAACCAATAAGGGGACAACGCCTAGGATAAACGAAAAGGCTGTCATCAGAATCGGCCGCAGCCGTAATCGACAAGCGGTGACGGCAGCTTCGAAACGATCCTTCCCGGCATCTTCTTCGGCCTTGGCAAACTCCACGATCAAGATGGCATTCTTACATGCCAAGCCGATCAAAACAATAAAACCGATCTGCGTCAGCACATTGTTGTCCATTCCACGAAACCAGATTCCCACCAGAGCGAACAGCAGGCACAGCGGAACGATCAAGATGATCGCAAGCGGCAAGAGCCAACTCTCGTATTGCGCCGCCAAGGCCAGAAAGACAAACAATACGGCTAAGGGAAACAAGTAAACAATCGTGTTGCCTTCCTGACGCTCCTGAAAGGCTAGCTCTGTCCACTCGTACCCAAATCCCGGTGGCAGATTCTGCTGCGCCAAACTCTCCATCGTTTCCAGCGATTGACCGGTGCTGAACCCCGGTACGGTGGAACCGTTCAGGTCGGCGGCTGGAAACAGGTTGAAGCGGACCAATCGGTCAGGCCCGGCAATCCGCTTGACGTTCACAAGCGACCCTAGGGAAACCGTCGCCCCACGAGCACTGCGGGTTCGCAGCTTGAGGATGTCATCGGCATCATCACGAAACTCGGGTTCGGCCTGCGCCGTCACGCGGTACGTTCGCCCGAGGAAGTTAAAGTCATTGACGTACTGCGACCCTAAATAAATCTGTAACGCATCGAAAACGTTGCTGACCGGAACGTCCAACATCTGTGCTTTTGTGCGGTCAACGTCGGCATATACCTGGGGGACATTCATATGCAAGTTGGTGAAGACTTGCGCCAATCCCGCTTGGGCGTTCGACTTGGCCAACATGTCCTGCGTCACTCGATTGAGAGTGTCGATCCCCGCCCCGCTGCGGTCTTGAACGTACATCTTGAATCCTCCACCGCGCCCGATACCACGGATCGGTGGCGGAGGGATGATCAAGACTTGGGCCTCATTGATACTGGCCACCCGCTCCCGCAGCTCGGCCGCGATCTGCTGAACACCGCGCCCGCGCGCGGCGCGCTCCTTGGCGTCTTCGAGGGGCAAGAAAGTGACCGCCGCATTGGGGCTGATCGTAAACGTCGCCCCCGAGAGCCCGGCGATACCGACGGCGTGAGCGACACCGTCAATCTCTTTGCCAATCTCGGCAACTCGGCGGGTCACACTGTCCGTACGTGAGAGCGCTGCGCCGTCGGGCAGGTTGATTGCGACAATGATGTAACCCTGGTCTTGATCGGGAATGAAACCCGTTGGCACTAGCCCAAAACTAATGCCCGTGCAGACCAACAGCGCGCCATAGACGACGAACGCGAATGCCGACTTGTTGACCAACCGACGAACGACGCCCGCGTAAAGCGAGCTACTGCGATCAAAGACTTGGTTGAAAAGTCGAAAAAACCAGCCGAATGATAAATCGATGGCGCGGCCGAAACGGTTCTTCACAGCATCCTTGGGTCGCAGCAGCATCGCGCAAAGTGCGGGGCTGAGCGTCAGCGAAACGAAGGTCGAGATTGCGGTTGATATTGAAATGGTCAACGCAAACTGCTGGTAAAATTGACCGCTGATGCCCGGTACAAAAACAGTCGGTACGAAGACCGCAATCAGCACCAGCGTCGTTGCGATCAGCGCCGAACCGACCTCATCCATCGCCTGGTGAGTCGCGTCACGCGGTGACAATCCTTCGGCGATCAACCGCTCGACATTTTCAACGACAACGATCGCGTCGTCGACAACGATTCCGATCGCGAGCACCAGCCCGAACAGCGATAAGGTGTTCAGCGTGACACCTAAAAACTGCATGATGGCAAACGTGCCAATCAGCGAAATCGGAATCGCGATGACGGGAATGATCGTCGGACGCCAACCGTGAAGAAATATAAAGACGGTCAAAACCACGAATACGGTTGTTAGAAAGAGGGTGACGATCACCTCCTGAATCGATTCTTCGACATAATCCGTTGGGTTGTACGCGATCTCATAACCAATCCCCTCGGGAAACTCGCCGCTCAAGTCACGCATTGTTTTTTTGACCTGCTCCGCCGTTTCGACGGCATTGGTGCCCGGTCGTTGGTAGACGAGTACTGCGATCGCCTTCTTGCCATCGAGATAGCTTAAGCGGGAATAATCTTGTGCGCCCAATTCGATGCGCGCAACGTCACGCAATCGGGTCACGCGTCCGTCGCTGCCGCGTTTGATGATGATGTCTGCAAACTCGTTCTCGGTGATCAAGCGACCTTGCGTTGTGACGTTCAACTGAAAATCGCCGGTTTGGCCGATCGGCGGTTGTCCGATAACACCGGCCGCCACTTGAACGTTTTGTCCGCGAATCGCATCGACGATTTCGCCTGCGGTCAGATCGACGTGGGTCATCTTTTCGATGTCCAGCCAGAT
>DNWZ01000276.1 GCA_003506095.1 Planctomycetaceae bacterium
ACGCAATGTTCTCAAAATGAAACAGCGATCCTAACAAGAAGCAATCGTGTGAGCCTGGGAGGTTTGCAGGAATGCTTAGGATCACAAATATCCGCCGACCCCATTTCCTCGACACGAACCAATGATGGCCGCCATGGGAATCAAGACACCAAAACACGGATTCACGCTCGTCGAGTTGATGATCGCGATCGTGATCATCGGCATTCTAATGGCAATCGCGATCCCGGCCGTGAATCGAACGATCGTTGCTGCCAAGCAGACGAAGATTCGTTTGGAGATCAATGCGCTTGAGCAGGCGGTTGAGCAGTACATGCAGAAGTTTGGTGATTATCCGCCAGACGGCAGTAGTCAGGACGTCGTCATTCGGCACATGCGTCGTCGTTTCCCAAGGATTGCAGAACCAGATGTGAGTTTGTTGACGCGATTGACAAGTGTTCGCGGAACAACGACGCCCAGTGCGGTAGCGATGGATCGTGCGGAGGCATTGGTGTTCTTTCTGGGTGGATTCAGCGACGATTCGTTGCATCCGTTGACCGGTGAAGGTGGTCCTGTAGCGCTGATTCCAGGCAGGACGGCGGGTTCTACTAACATCGATGACTATCAGTACAACGCGACACGGGACAACTCGTTATTTGACTTTGATCCATCGCGGCTGACTTATGCGAGGGCGAATGACACTGCGCCACTGCTGAGTGTCGATGAGTCGGTTTGGTCGGGCGCGGATCTAAACGAAGCAGGTGGTGTTGACGTGCTGCCTGTTTATCTTTCGGGTGGCGCTGAGCCAGCGCCGATCGTTTACTTCGATTCGCGAACTTATGGATTGGTCGCACCTGGAGTCTACAACGGTTTTCGTCATCCGACACTGGGGGCCATTCGACCTTATAAGACTGGGCGAGACATCAAGCCACCGGGCGGAGCAACTTATGGGTCAGTGGATGCCGCTTTTGCAGCGGTTCCATTCCATAACCCCAAAACCTTTCAGATCATTTCCCCAGGCCTTGATGGGCTGTACGGGACGCTTGTAGGGACCGCGGGTGGCCTGCCGGTGCATTATATCACCGAGACGGGAACGCCAGTTTTTCCGAATGATAGCGCAGCGAACCCGGCTGGCCTTGCCGTTACTGCTCCGGGGATTGGTCCGAGGTTCCAAGAAGGCGGGACCGAAGTCAACGGCCACTTGGATAATATCACGAACTTCAGCGCATCTACGCTCGAGGATGACCTGCAATGACATCACGAACGGTCATCAACGATTCGCATTCTGTGCCGCGACCAGCGTTCACTTTGGTCGAAGTGTTGGTGGTGCTTGTGCTGATCTCGATTCTTTCTGGCATGGTAATGACCGCTGTTCGAGGCGTGAACCTAACCGCGCGTCAGGCGCGTACCCGCAGCATCATTGCGATTGTTGATTCGGTAATTCAGGAACAGTATGAATCATATAAGTATCGACCGTTGCCAGTTGAGATACCTGATCTGCTATCGCCAACGCCGCCTAACTCGGGGGTTTTAAAGTACGAGGTTTTACCAAACGAAGCTGCTCGTGTTCGTCTTAATATGATTCGCGATTTGCAACGGATGGAATTGCCAGATCGGATTACTGATATCACGGTTGACCCATCTGCCACTACGGCTGGTGCAATCTTTGCTGCGGTGAACCAACCCGCAAGCATTGTCGCGTTGGCCGATCGCGTTCTAATAACGCCGACAGGCTATCAGCGTTCGCCTGACCGAAGCCTGCGACGATTGTTTCCGGTCAATTGGTTTTCGACCGCATCGCCACCTAACCGTTTTGCCGCTTATCGACGGTTGATTCGACCGACTTGGACGGCTGAGTTTCAAAGCGCCGAATGTTTGTACATGATTATGTCAACGACGTTTGTTGGTGGTGCTCCGGCTTTAGAGCAAATCCCACCATCGAATATCGGTGATACCGATGGCGATGGGATGCCTGAGATCTTGGATGGTTGGGGACGACCCTTAGGTTTTGTTCGTTGGCCGGTTGGGTTTGATGATCCTGAGTTGTCGGTTGACAGATCGATGCCGGACGATTTCGATCCTTTAAGAGCTGACTTTGCGTCTATTCCGGGTGTAATCACCGATATTACCAGCCCAGGTGGCGTGCCACGTCCTTGGTCGATTCGTCCGTTGATCATATCGGCCGGTTCTGATGGAGAATTTGGTCTTGAGTTACACGCTTCTAATGCTGGCTTTCGATACAACACGGCGTCGCCTGGTGCACTGGATCTGATGGCGTGGCCAGTGACTGCGGCAATGATGGGTGATGAATTGCCTGGTCGCAGTGCGCCGACGATTTTTGTTGATCCGTTCCTGCGACATTTTCCCGGTGTTGTGCCGCCTGGCAGTCCGATCACGGGTGCCGAGGGTGTTAGGGCGGACAATATTTCCAATTATCAACTGGCGGTATCCGAATGATAGTACTGCTGATGAATAAGCCAAGATCTACGACGAAGCGCGCCTTATGGGGTGGTTTCCTGCGTGGTGGTTTTACGCTGATCGAGATGTTGGTAGTGATGTTCATTGTGATGTTGCTAGCCGCCGTCGCATTGCCGACAGTACGTGAAACTCTTCAGGATCAAAAGAATTCGCGAGCCGCCCGTTCACTCGTCTCGTTCATCGACGTTGCCCGTAGTCGTGCGATTGCCGAAGGTCGTGAAGTGGGGATATTAGTCGAACGTTTGTCGGACGACGTCGCTGATACGGTCGGGACTTCGGCCGCCATTCGTATTCGTCAATTAACCGGTGTGCCGCCTTATTCCGGCGAATCGTCTGACGCGCATGCATTGTTATCGCGAGTAACGGCAGTTTTGGCGGGCTACAATGCAAGCGGTGTTTCTATTTCAATTGATTGGTCTACGGTTCCCGGAGTCAACCAGGCTGCTTTTACTCGAACCGATAACCAGTTATTGGCGATTAGTTCGGTTTTATATAATGACGCTGATCCTGCTGTGCGAATCAAGGCTCCGATTCGGCCTTACTTTGATCGAATCGAGTTGCCGGGTGGAAAGCTGGCAACGATCTTGCAGATTTCACATGATGCCATCAATGTTTATGTGCGTTTTGATTTGCGAGAACCGACTGAATCGCCAACGACGCTGATGTACCCGTTAGGTGCACGTCGGGCCCTTACGCCTAATCAGGCTGTGAAGTATCGCATTCATCGATCGCCGATTCGGTCCAACACCGGTCCGTTGTCGCTGCCGCGAGGGATTGTGATCGATTTCAATTATTCTGGCGTCGGTTTGACCGGTGGTCAGTTTAGTAATGCTTTTGGCATCAATAACATTGTGGTGATTTTTGGTCCCGATGGTCGCGTTTCGCGGTACATCGATTCCGCCGGAACCCAGCATTTGCCTGCGGGCCAGTTATTCTTTTGCCTGGGCGATTTGGCGGGAGTGAGGCCCGATGACATTTATGCCAACACCGGCCGAGATCGAGCGAATATTGCGCGAGATAAGTCAACTTGGATTGTGATTAACAACCAGACTGGTCGCACCTTTACCGCTCCGATGACGTCGGTATCCGACGCAACGCTTGCATTGCCAACCCCCAATGCCGCTGCGATTGCCGCGAAGTTCGCTCAAACGTTAAGGGAAGCCCGCTTTTTGGCCAGCCTTTCCGATAAGGTGGAAGGGATCTAATGCACAAAAGTAAAGACAAAGCGTTTCGCGGTGTATCACTTGTCGAGGTGATTTTCTCGATCGGTGTGATCGTTATTGGAATTCTGGGCGTGATGTCGATTTTGCCACTGGCCGGCAGGCGTGCACAGGACTCGGTCAGTATGAGCGTTGGTGCTGCGATGGGCGACAGCATCGGTTCGGAAATTTTGTCCAAACGCTGGAAACAAAGCGGGCAAATGCGAATTTTGACACCGGCAAATCTAACGACTCCAGCAAATAATCCCTTGAATAATGCGGGAGTCTTGACGTACGACGATGTGGCTGCGGCCCCGTTTACTTATACAACAACAAGATTTTCATTATCGACAACGTCGACGCTGCCAATTCGACCTTTTTGTATTGACCCGATGTTGATTCGTGCGGACGCCACAGTGACCGCTTTAGGCGACCAGTCTGGTTTTAATACAATTTACTTTCCATACTATAAACCGACCCACAATCCTGTTATCGATCCTTCGATCACCGGCGCGCCCCAACTTGCGGAGGTCGGCGGTCCGGCACCGCTTCGCCGTATGATCCGTGTCGGATTGTTACGTGGGCCATCGACAAATTCACCGCTACCTAAGGGTAATCTACTATCTGCGAGTGAAGCGTTTCTGGTGGGCGAGCGTGGTGATGATATTCGGTTTACACGCCCTGACGATAGGACGTTGCCGGCGGTTATTTCAGGTGATCGAGCGACCGACTTGCCGGGCTCCACTGCCTTCGGGACGCGGTTTGGAAGAGGAGACTACAGTTGGATCGCGACGGTGGTTCCTGAGCAGACGCGTGGATACGCGACGATGTCGGTCGTTGTGATTCGAAACCGATTGCGTGATTTCGACATCCCGACAACCTTTCCGGCGACGATCCCCGAGCGAAATGCCGCAGCGGAACGATTGGCGTTGGTCAGCTTGCCGATCGGGTTTGTCGGTGGTGCGGGTGGGATGGTTACGATCACCAGCAGTCTCAACACCGTATCGCGAATGTTGGCGGGACAGTGGGTGATGTTATCAGGATTTACGGGTAATCAGATTCCGGTCCACCGTTGGTATCGGATCGCGGCAATCGGTGGTGATGCTGTGATCGACGAAACCGCGGGCACTTGGTCGAGAGAATTGCATCTCGATGGGGCTGATTGGGATTTCTCTTCACCAACATTCATGACCATCGTTGACGGTGTTGTTTCCGTAACGAATCATTTTGTGCGGCTGGACTCCTTATAAAACCGCGAATGCATTATGTACGGCTTTGACCGTCCTACGCTTGTCTCCTTTCAATCAGTACGTGTCACTATGACAACGGTAAAAACCAATCGCAGACCCGCCATGGTCTTGCTTGTCGTTCTCGGGATGTTGACCTTCTTCAGCATCTTGGCGGCGACGTACTTGGTTTTCAGTAACCAGTCACGAGAATCGGCGTTTGTTATCGCCAGTCGCAATACTCGTGCCCCAGACGTCAAGGGGTTGCTCGACCAGGCACTGATGAAGTTGATCGTCGGTACCAACGATGTCAACGATCCTTTTTATGGCGAGGATTTATTAAGCGATTACTACGGTCGCTATGACGCACTTTCATTACAAGTACGTGCGACACCTGGAGTGACGTGTAATCTCGGCAGTGGGTTTGCATCATTGCCCATTGCGATTCGAGGTACCAATGCGCTACCAACGAACGATGCTTGGGATGATGTTTTCACCGGCCGGGTAATCACATTTTTAGGTGGACCGTTAAGCGACCGATCGTTCCGTGTGGTTCGGTCAACTGCATCAACGGGCACCCCGGTGATCCATTCATTGGTAATCGAATTGCCCGGTGATTTGGTCGCATCGGGGGCGTTGACGGCGGTGCCAACGGAAGTCGAAGTGCGAAGACTGTTTTTTCCTAATGGCAACGTAAACGCTGTTGGGTTTTTTCTGCACATGAACGGTGCACCGCGAAACTCGGTCGGAATTGGGTTCGATGGATCTGCGGTTACAAGAACCGCGACCGCTCAGATGGCGCCGGCAAATGGTTTGGGTTTCACCGATTTGCCTCGATCGCTGCAGCCGAATCATCTCGGGCGAGTAACCTCGAAGATGGAAGTCAACGGCGCTGGTGTACCTTTGAACCAGCAGGGCGATTTTGATGAATCGTATGATGCCGCGGATTTTTACAACTGGTTTGTAAGTTATCGCGATACCAGTGGTACCGAGGTGAAGATTACTCCGTCGTTTCATCGGCCCGCTGTGATCAATTACATTCTCAACCAAACGGGTTTTACAAGCGACTTTGCTAATGTGAATACGCGGCGTAGTGGGCTGGTCAGCGTAGCTCGCGCGACGTTCCGTCCGTTGCCGTTTGCGGCCATAATGTTACCACCGGGGCCGGCACTGAATCAGCGTTTTACAGGTAGCAACACGAATTACGCGCTTCGTGCACCGATTGATTTGATCAATGTTACTGACGAAAATGCCGCAAGGTTTCGGTTCGACCAGGTTATGAAGGCGTTGATCGGAGCGCCTGGTGCTTGGAACCCGTGGGATGTAGACAATGACAAAGATGGCATTCCCGACAGTATTTGGATTGACTTAAATCTGCCGATGCTCTTGTCGCAAGAAGGCAAGATGCTGAAGCCGCTTGCTGCGGTACAGATAGAAGATTTAAGTGCAAGGTTAAATGTAAATGCGCATGGTAACCTTGAATTGAACCATGCGGAGACCAGTGGTGGCATTGTTGGTCGATCGACGTGGGCCGATTCACGCGCGAATATCAATGCTGTTGCAAATGATAAGCGTGTGTTTCGTGGTGTCGGTTATGGGCCAGCAGAGATCACGATACCGGCTCCCGCGGGCGCGAATGCGACTGTGCTGACGAATCTTGAAAATATCCGGATCGATCGCTACCAGCCCGGTTCCCGGGCAAACTTGGTTGCGCCTGCCCCTGGGCGAGAAGTTCGAGACGACTTGGATATCGTAGTCAATGGTTATCGGCCGCCGCGGCATGCAATTGATTCAGGATATGGATATTCAACAGATCCATTTGGTCGCGCGGCGGCTGGATTGGGACGTGGGGGCCATGTGATTTTTCCCAATGCGGGCCAGAACGCCGCTCCGCCAGGCAGTAACGAAGCACTTAACACACCTTATGAATCCGATCCCACGGGGCGTCTATCCGGTGACCGTTCGTATTCATTTTCAGATCTCGAACCGTTACTACGCTCCAATTCGTTTGATGTCGAATTGTTGCCGCAAAATCTATATGGTCGACTGCAGGGATTGATGGAAACGTTTCCCGATTATGAAAATGCCTTTACCACCGTAAGTGTTTCTGACGACTCGCTGGCAATCCCATCGACAGGGCAAACCGTTGGTGCTCCCAGCGATTCGGCGATTCGGCAATTGGTAGAATTGATTATCGACGGTCATGGTGCACTTACCGATGTACAGATCAACAATCTTGTAACAGCATTAATCGCTCCAGAGCTTCGATTAGGTAGAAAGATCGATGTTAATCGAAGGTTTGGAAATGGGGTTGATGACAACAATAATGGTGTGATCGACGAACCGGGTGAGTTGGCGTCGGAGAATAATCGTGCGTTCCAGCCCAATGCCGCATCGGGTGCGGTGGTCCCCGCTAACTTTGCGAATCAGACCCCTGATTATACGTTCGGTTCAGGAGTTGATGGGCGGCAATTGTTGGCTCGTCATCTGTACGTGTTGATGATGGCGTTGACACGTGATGCATCCTTTCCCAGCGTTGATCCGGGTGTTCCGATTGATCCGGGCCAGATGAACTTGTATCGAGCGCGTCGGATCGCTCAGTGGGCGGTGAACGTGATTGATTATCGCGATCCTGATTCCATCATGACTCGCTTCGTTTTCGATCCCAACCCTTTTGACGGATGGAACCCGAATGCGAACAATCCGGCGCACATCGTTTGGGGCGTCGAGCAACCGGAATTGCTGTTTTCCGAATCTATGGCGTTTCACGATGTGCGTGTTCGCGACACATCACGCGACGGTAGTGCAAACTCCAAGTCTTCGATGCCCCCGGATCCTGATACCGACCAAGTTCGAATACCTCAGGGCTCACTTTTTCTAGAGCTTTACTGCCCACGAGTCAGTCTTGATTCAACCGATCTTGGGACCGCGAATGTTGATCAACGAGCCAAGCAAGCGGCGCCACGTGAGTTGTATGCGGAAACGACGGCGAACGATCCGCGAACGATGGCATTGCAGTTGAATGCGACTGCTGCGAACCAGGCGACGGGTGTTCCGGTATGGCGTTTGGCGATATCGGCGCCACATCCGATTACCGGCGAGCAATCACCGGCGGCGATGCGGCTGGCCAATCCGTCGACAACAACATTCGAGCCAGATAGTATGGACGATTTGGTTCCAGGAACCCAAATAACGCTTGAGCGTTTTGTTTGGTTTCGCACCTACCCCGACGCCGCCGCATTAGCAGCGGTGACTGGGTTAGTGCCGGGGATGGACGTTAACAATACGTTTTTCGCACCTAATTTGCCGGTCAACGCGCAACTTTCCGTGTTGCCGGGACAATACTTATCCTTGGCACCGCGGACAAGCACGCGTTTAGGTTCGATCTACTTTCCAGGCGACGCGGTTGATCGTCCTTCGCCGGAGCGATTTGATGTTGTTCCCAATGAGGGCGTTGTATATTTCAACCGTGTCACTCCCGCCGGAACACGCCTTACGCCTAGTTTTGGATTTGCGGCTGCGAATCCGTTCGCCGCTGCAAAGCCGATCGTCATCGGGACTTTCGCGCCAGGCGGCGGGAATTGGGCAAATGCGTTGATCGATGGTTTCGTCGGTTTGAATGTTTCCGAGCCGATGCCCGGTAGCGGCAACTACTATCCGTTGCCATCGGTGTCTTATGATAACGGTACTGACTATCTGCTTAATGACGCTTATGTTGACTTGTCCCAAGCCGGGAATACGGCTTTGGATAACCCGCTGGATGTTACACGAGGCCGCATACCAACGGTTCCTGGAACGGTTCCTCCGGCGATGCCAGGCGATCCCCAGGCTCAAGAGCCTTTCTTAGGTGCGATCCCCGATTACTGTACGGTTTTCCTTCAACGTTTGGCGGATCCCACTCAAGCGTTCAATGTGGTCACCAATCCGTATCGTACGGTTGATTGGATGACTGTCGATTTGAATGTATTCAGTGGTGAAGAGACCGAGTCACGCGTCACTGGCGTGGCGTCGGATTATTTGACACGATCGCGTCAACGAAATGGCCATGGCAGTGGGCCATTGGGGCTCAGCACCCGCAACGTCTTGTTTTCCTATGAGACATTTGATCCTGAATTGGGACAAGTTGATTCAGTAGGAATTGCTGGCGAGCCATTCTTTAAGTTCGTTGGGCCTCAAACTCATATTCGTAATTCGCTCAGTTTCCTCAATACCACTTTCCCCATTGGTCCGGCGGGTATTGGGACAATCAACGACACGTTTGATGGGTTCAGCCCGAGTATCGGGATGACACGCAACCTGGCTATGGTCACAGGAGTGGCTGACGGCGCGCCAAACGTGACCAATTTTGATCGTAATCTGCCGCAGGTTCCGTTCGCACAACATCCTTGGTTGAATCGTCCTTTTGCGACGCCGTTGGAATTGATGATGGTTCCGGCGACTTCACAAGCGAGGTTGTTCGAGGAGTTTTCGATTCCGCCGGAAGGGGTTGACCCTCGAGTGTATTCGGAGAATCTGCCGAACCTTACGTCTGCTAATTCTGTTCAAAGGTTTTTCGGCCCGTTTCGGCATTTGTTGAACTTCTTTCATGGTGATTCGCGCGGCGCACCGCCGGGAAATGCGAACGAGCAGATGAAGTTGGCCGATTTTTCACGGATTTTCGATTTTGTTCATACACTGCCTAGATTCCGTGGCGAGATCGAGGCGATTTCGCCGAATCGATTGACGCCTGCGGCGATCACAGCGATGTATCAGGTACCCTTCAATTTTAAGTATGACAACCGGAGACAAGGTCGGGTTAACTTGAACACCGTGTCGGACTTCCCGGTTTGGGTGGGCCTGATGCAGGGACATTTGACACCCGAGGAGGCGCAGTTGAAGACTTCCTTGCGGCAGTTGTCCTATGGCAATTTCTTGGCGAGTCGGCGTGGTTACAGTATCCCCGGGGTTGGGGTTAATAACTTTAACGCTGGTGTGACCCCAAATTATGACAACTCGAGATTTGACCCCGGTGTCCCCACGGAGTTCGCTGCCGTTTATCGTGGCCACCATGAGGCTGAGTTCGGGCCCGCGCTTCGTGATCCTGCCAATAAGGTTTTGACACGCCGATCGGCTGACGCCACGTACATGCGACGGTTGGATTTCTTGACTAATCCGAATGCGAGTGCTGAGACTTCGGTTTTCGTTCGTCAAATCAATCAGGTTCCAGTCGAGCCGACATCGCCAGCGCCACCTACCAATCCAGGTGATCCAACGGTCAACGCAGGCGATTTTAGTATGAGTAGGTTGAGGAACCCATACACGCGATACCAAACCGCTATGAGAATGCCGAACCTTGCTTCGGATAACTCACAGACCTATGTGATTCGCATGACCATTGGCCTATTCGAAGTCGAACCGGTGACTCAGTCGTTAGGGCGAGAGTATAACGAAGAGCTTGGATTGAATGAGCGGTATGAGGCGATGTTTATAATTGATCGCTCTCGTCCAGTCGGTTTTATTCCCGGTCAGGCGCTGAATGCTCGTGATGTGGTCGTTTTTGAGAAGTACTATCAATGATTGATTCGATCTATACCGTTTTGCATCGCCCTATGGCAAAGCAGACGCCTGTTGTACGGCGCGACGCATTCACATTGATTGAAATGATGGTCGCGATGGCGGTCACATTGCTGTTGATGGCAGCACTGGGGCGTGGTTTTGCGTTTATCGGTGAAACGATCCGAGACAGTCGCGCGCAAGTAGAACTCACTAATGAACTGCGAGATATTACGAACCGTTTGCAAACGGACTTAGCAAGTTGCACCGTATCGCTGCAACCTTGTCTGACCCCCAATGAGCCTGCGGGATACTTTATGTATTCCGAAGGGCCGCTCACAGATGCGACTTCATCGTTGTTCTTGTCTGAGATAGTTGACGGATCCGTGGAGACGCCGCATTCTCGCTACGGCGATTATGACGACTATATCGCGTTTACTGCGGTTGCCGCAGGCGACAACTGGTTTACGGGAAAGGTGCCACGTTTCGTTCTCGACCAAAAAACCGCACAGTTTAACAACGTCGCTTATGACGCAGCCAATTTTGGTGGCAGCCCTTGGGATCCTGTCGTTATCCAGTCGAAGTATGCTGAGATTGTCTATTTTGCTAGTCCAGATTATGTCCGGGAACAGTTGCCTACCGGAATTAATCCGATCGACTTTGATGGCAACAGTTTGCCAGATAACATTCGTCTTCATCGGCGTGTGTTGTTAATAAGGCCCGATTTGAATGTTAATGGTGCGATCACCAGTCGTGACTTTACAATCAATGGTGTCTCATATCCGTTTATGAGAGCCGATCAGTGGCCATCGATTACGGCTGGAACAAACGAGACTGTGACCGCCGCGGCAGCGCCGATTTGGGGTGATGCCTGGATTTATGGCATGGCGGGAGTGCATCAGCAGTGTGATTTATCGCTTCGTCGGGTTTTAGATGCTAATGGGTTGCCAACTCGCGCCGTTGCCGCAAACTCATTGAGCGATCTGTCGTTGCCGCATAATCGGTTCGCGCACGTTCGTGTGCCGCCTACCGTGGCGGGTTTGCCAAATGATGAGACAACGATGCCAATTTTGGCACTCGGCCCGCCACCTCCGGTGCTTAATCGCGTCTCGGCTGTGGATGGCGTTCGCCTTGCTCCTCCGATTTCGGGTGTAAACGCATCGGTGGTGATCACACCAAACTTGATGAGCGGGTTTATTCGGCCCGAGTTTGTGCTGGGCAATAATTTTACGCACCGATTCAGCCCCGAGGATGCTTGGGGTTTAGAACGGTCGGGTGAGGATGTGATCGCGACCAATGCGTTGGCGCTGGATGTCAAGATTTTTGATCGCGATGCGGCGATGCTTACTACGTTGCGTGGTCAGACCGTGCGTGCTTCGGATCCCGGATATCGTGAGGCGTTGCGAGACTTTAGCAATCGGCCTACTCCACGTCCAATTCAAGTCCGCGGTGACTTTGTCGATTTGATGTTCCCGGTTCTGGCCGGTGGGCCCGTTCGCGGTTGGCAGGCGAGAAGGTTCGATCGACTTGCGCCCGATACGCCACCTTCGGATGGTCCAATCGTGTTCGATGCCGATATGATTTCGCTGTTGGTGACCGAGTTTTCTGGCTTGTTCAATTACAGTGGCACGCTTACGACCTTAACTGCCTATCAGGAATCGCTCTACAGGTCTGGGAAGATCGTTGTCGATGCGAACGGTTATATTCGCATCTTTCAACCCACATTTGATACGTCTACGTTCCACTACGAACATGACGGGTTCCTGCAGGGGTTGCCCGCAGGGTCGGGCAAAGGAACCCGGTGGTCGATGGTCGCTCCGATAAATAATAATTACGACCTGGGAGCTTCCGGCATCAACTCAGCCACATCCAACTTTGCTGCGGATAACTTCTTCGAACGCGAAACCAGTCCGCCGTTTCTAACTCGTCCAGAGTCGATCCAGATTACTGTTCGCGTCGAAAATCCTACGAACCGCCAAGTACACCAGATGTCGGTGGTTCATAAGGATCGGCAGTAGGGGAAGTGGGTTGTTTCACAGACGATCGTTTTGAGATGCTTATGACTTTGTTGCCTATGCATTGAATTGCCTATGAACTGAATTGCCTATGCACTATGCGTCGAATACATGTGGGCATCGGCAATGGTCGAATGTCAATGCGTTCGGTGCCAGGCGAACAGATAAGATTACTGCTTCTGTAGGTATTTGACTTCGATAATGGTCGATGGCTCGGTCTGTTGTATCGTGCCCAGGACGATGACGTCTGATCCTTCTT
>DNWZ01000538.1 GCA_003506095.1 Planctomycetaceae bacterium
TGAAGGAACAGTATGACGTTCATGCAGAGATTCTTGACCAACCGGCGGCAGCACTGATTCGCGATCTGAAGCAGCGCGGGTTATTGGAGAGCACGCTTGTGGTCTGGTGCACTGAGTTTGGACGGATGCCGTTTTTCCAAAAGGGTGCAAAGGGGCGCGATCATAATCCAGATGGGTTTACATGCTGGATGACGGGTGCAGGTGTAAAGCCTGGTGTCAGCCACGGGGCGACCGATGAATTGGGTCAGAAGGCGGTTGAGAACATTCATCCGCTGTACCATTTCAATGCAACGATTTTGCATCTGTTGGGGTTGGATTATGAGGCGTTGAGTTTTGAGCACAACGGAATCCAACGAAGATTGACGAACGTGGAAGGGAAGCTGATAAAAGAAGTTTTGGCGCACGGGATTAGCCGGAACTCGTGAGCGTCGGGTTTCCATGCGAACCGGGGGCTAACGGACGTGCGCTGGTGTTTAGGCTTTAGACGATCCGGTGGCGGTGTCCTGGCCGACTAAAGTCGGTACACNNAAGTCGGTACACCAACGTGCTCGGGCGCCGACTAAGGTCGGTACACGAACGTAATGATTTTTCGGCGGTTTTGTCAGTTTCGTTTGGTCCGCGGATTTCGAATAATCTTCTAGAAGATTTATCGTGGCGGTCTGGAATAGAAATCCTGGTCGTTCATCCGTGGCGGTTCAGGGGCTTCGCGATAGTAACCGTCAAACCACGGCGGATCCGGAAACGCGCCGCTGGGCGGATAAGGATTGATCGGTTGGCCAGGAATGCCGCCTTGCCCAGGAAAACCGCCTTGGCCAGGGAATACGTTTACGCCGTTGAAGCCGCCCAGTCCCAAGTTCAAACCGGCAAAGGGTGCGCCCCACGCTTCGTAGGGGGCGCTATAAGGTCGATACGGAAATCTCCATTCGCCATACGGCCGCACCGGTGCGCCCCACTGGTTGGTGCGGTGGTAGTTGTCTGCCGATTGGCCGACTTGAATCGTGCTGCGGAAATGCGTGAAACCGCCCGTAATCAATTGCGATTGATCGGTCATCGGCGGAGCGTCAACCTGTGCGTATTGACGAACGCGTGCCCCGGTCGCTGGACTGTGCGTGAACGTGCTGGGCAACGTCAGCCAATCGTTGGCCGATGCGGAAAGAGCCGAAAGGATCGCGATCGCGCTGATCAAATTCAGTCGCAGAAGCGAATGTGAAATCGATAGGTCGATGGATGTTTTCATCCGGCTCAAGATAGTTCGCCTTTCCGGTCAAGCGAATTTTTCGGCTAGAAATAATCACGCTTCCACGATCGTTGTGCGTCTCAATCGTCACGAACGTCAAAACTGGGCGTCTGCTCACTGGTCGCCGCGAAAACGATGCCAGTCAGAACAGCGGCGACAGCAGACTCATCGTCGCGACAAAGATCAGCAGCGAAATGGTTAAGCGACGCAAACGTTTCCTGCCCAGCCATGTGCCCGCTCGCAGGCCGTAATTGGTCACCGCCAGCAGCAGTGGCATCAGCATCAACGCCATAATCGCAGCCGGACCGACTCGGCGGCCAAAAGTCCAACTGATCATCGCCATCGCCGGAAAAAGGCTGATCAAGTACATCGCGAACAAAAACCCACGGCTGCGACGCGTGTCCCAGTCGTGAGCCTGCACCCACAGAACCATCGCTGGGCCGCCCATGCCGACCAAGCCTTGCAGAAATCCTGATGCGGGAAACGCCAGCCAGCTCCACGCCGGGTGCAACCGCTGGCGTGGCGATACTCGCAAAAAAACGATTGTCAGCGTGATCACCAACAACAATCCGCCGACGACTTGTTTGATACGAACCGGCGGCAGCGTATCCATCCACCACAGCGTCGCGATTCCCACGGGCAAAAATCCGAGCCGACCGACCGCCGGCCACAGCAACCGTTTCGGCTCAATCGCGTCGCGAAACGACCACACGCCCCAAATGTTTTGTGGGATTGTTGCAATCAATAACGCGATTTGTGCTTCGGGTATCGGATAGCCTAACCAGACAAGGATCGACATAATCAACAGTCCCGCTGCGAATCCCGAAGCGGACTGAATGAAGGTGCCGATCGACAAGACGATCGCCAGCATCGCAAAGGTGGCTAACTGAAACATTCGCAGATCGTAGAATGCGTCGACTCCGCCTGTCGATGGCCGGGTTTAACCGGTTTCTTGTTGTGACGTTTTTTTCCGCTCCCTGTTCGCCCCTCGATTTCCCCAACAGATTGCCCCATGTCCAGGCCGATCGAAGGTTCTGCGTCGCCGCAAAAGACGCTCATCCGCGGTGCAACCGTCGTTTTTCCCGACGGTGTCCGGATCGCTAACGTGCTGTTTGCTTCCGGCATCGTGATCGATATCGACGCGTCGCCCACGGCCGCAGCCGACGAAGTGGTCGATGCGCCGGGTTACTACTTGATCCCCGGCGTCGTCGACGACCAGGTCCATTTTCGCGAGCCTGGACTGACGCACAAAGAAGATTTGGCGACAGCCAGTCATGCGTGTGCGGCTGGCGGTGTGACGACCTTTTTGGAGATGCCTAACACGAAACCGCCGGCGATCACGGTCGATGGCGTGCGGCAGAAAGAGCTGCTGGCGGCAGAAAAATCGCTGGTGAATTACGGTTTTTACATCGGCGCGACGACCGACAACGTCGACGACTTGGCCGAAGCGAAAAATATTCCCGGGATCAAGATTTTTATCGGCAGCAGCACCGGCAGCCTGTTGGTCGACGAACAGGACGCGTTGGAACGCATCTTCGCCGAAACCGACCTACCGATTTGTGCACATTGCGAAGACGAATCGACCGTGCGAGCCAATGCCGCACGTTTCGCTGGGTCTTCCGACGTTGCCGATCACAGCAGGATTCGTGACGTGCAGGCCGCTGTGATCGCGACCAAGCGTTCGATCGATCTGGCGACCCGCCACCAGCATCGGTTCCACGTGCTGCACGTTTCGACCGCCGCAGAATTGCCGCTGATCGCCGCAGCGGAAAAACCGTACATCACGGCCGAAGTCTGTCCGCATCACTTGTTCTTCAACGTCGACGATTACGCGCGCCTGGGAACGCTGATCCAGATGAATCCGTCGATTAAGTCGAAAACCGACAACGACGCGCTGCGCCAGGCGTTGATCGATGGAGTGATTCAAGTGATTGCAACCGACCACGCGCCGCACACGCTGGACGAGAAAAAACTTGCGTATCCGCAGAGCCCTTCGGGGTTGCCAGCAATCGAAAACAGTTTAGCGCTGATGTTAAACGAGGTTGCGCAGGGGAAGTTTACGATCCAGCAGGTGGTCAGTTGGATGTGCGACGCTCCGGCGCGGGTTTGGGGCATCACCGGCAAGGGACGCATCGCAGTTGGTTACGACGCCGACCTGGTGCTGGTCGATCCGAACATGAAAAAGACGATTCGCAACGAAGAGCAGTTCACGAAAACCCGCTGGAGCCCCTGGAGCGGCGAGACATTGACCGGTTGGCCGGTGACAACGTGGGTCGGCGGAAGACGCGTCTTTGATCGTCGAGATGGTGGTTTGGGTAAGTTTGACGAGACCGTTCGCGGTACCAAGCCGCAGTTTGACCATTCGCGAGGCGGATTTTGGGCAACGCCCGACGGCATTGGTCCAAAGTAGCGGGATTGGCCCAAAGTAGCGGGCACAGGCCGTGTGCCGTGGCGAAACGCCGCCTATCTCGACTCCATCCGGGAGCAATCGACGCTGTTGCCTGTAAAATGCCCAAAAATGCGGGGCATGGCGATTTTTTCATTAGGGCACCCGGAGTGCACCTACTACCCCGCAAAACCGTTGCAATCGTCAAAACTTACCAAATCGTCTCAATCCGCTTGATCGCTACTGCCGAAATGAACATTGGCAACGTTCGTTTCTTTGTGGGGCATTTCGAGCTATGGCGACTTTAAAATTGATTCGTGGACGAAAGCGACAACGATTATCGACTGTGCTGTGGTTAACGATGTCCACCTTGGCAGGCACCGTCACCTTCGCCCAGGAAAGTGAGTTTGCGGGGCTTGTGCGCGGCAAGACGCAAGACCGCGGATCTTATGTGCCACCTTCTCTGCCACGCCGCGAAACCCAATCGCAAGCCGATTCGGGTGAACAGTGGCAAGAGCCTTTAATCGTAGCGCCGCGGCCGCGAAACGTGGCGACGGCAGAAGTTTATGAAGGCGATAACGAAGGGGATTCTGCGTCCGAGTACGAGCAACAGGTCGACGAAGTGTCGAGTGAATCGGTTGCGCCGGCATCGTATCAACCTCGGCAACCACAACGTTCAGCTCCGTCACAGGCACCGCGTGTGATCCGTCGTGCCGGTCATGTGCACCAGCCGATGACGGTTCATGAGCATTCCTATGAAGACCAGCACCTGTTTTCGCAAGGCAACTTCTACGGTCCGGCGTGTGGAATGGAAGGGATGTCTTGCGACGGCGGCTGTGATTCGATGTGCGGTGGTTGCGATTCCTGTGGCGGCTATGCCCATGTTGGTCCGCTAGGGCTGTTTTGTCATACCAACCAGTGGTTTGGCGCTGCCGAAGTGATGTTGATGTTTCGCAGCGGCGATCGCTTGCCCGTTTTAGCGACGGGTGTTGGTAACGCCGTATTATTTGGCGGTCAGCGATATTATGACGACATGACGGCCGGCGGTCGTTTTAAGATTGGTACTTGGTTAGACCCATACCATTGCAATAGTCTTGTTTTTCGAGGCTGGGGTGCAGGCAATGAGTCGTTTAACTTTAGTGTCAACGACACGCAGTCCGCTACCATCGGTCGCCCGTTTTTGAATCTGTCACCGACCGCCCCCAACCCTCCCAATGACAGACTGCTGATCGCTTCACCGACCAACAATCTGACAGGGACATTGGCCATCAGCGGAAACAGCGAAGTTTATGGTGGTGACATCGCAATTCACCGACAGTGGCAAGCTGGTTTGGGTGGCGTGATCGAAGTCCTTTATGGATACCAACACATGAGGTTGAACGAAGATCTGAACATTTCCAGCACTTCTTTCGACGCAGACGACGCCATTGTTATCGATCGAACCGATTTCTTTCGGGCGGATAACGAGTTTCACGGCGGCGAGTTTGGGTTCGCCACCCGATACCGCGAAGGGTGCTGGTCGTTCGATGGGATGATCAAAGTGGCTGCCGGTTCGATCAATCGCACAGCGACGCTCGATGGCGTTACGGTCGGTCTTCCCCCTGGCGACGGTTTGTTGGTGCAACAATCAAACCAAGGACGATTCAGCAACCGTACATTCGGATGGATCCCCGAGCTTGATGCAACGATCGGATATCGATACACCCAAAATCTTGACTTTACGATCGGCTACCATGTGATCGCGATGACCGACTCGCTGCAAGTTTCCGGAACGCTCGATCCACAATTGGGTGTCAACTCCGATTTTCCGAACAGCCTGCCTGCTCGCCCGGCGTTTCTCCCAACTTATGATACTTTTTATGTCCAAAGTATTCACTTCGGCTTGCAGTATGTGTATTGATGGCGGACGACGTATGGATGTTATTCCGAAACCCAAATATTGAGCCGCAACAGCCTTGACCGCTGATCAATCCACCCAATCCAGTGGGACGTCCCAGGCTCGCGACAGCGACCGGTTCGCTGACGCACCGATATCACAATTGGTCGGTTTTCAAGTCGATCCACCGATCGAAAACGCTGCGCAGCGTCGAGATTTACCGCTCGGCTATGCTGTTGTATCGCTGCCCTGCACCACGATTCATCATAACCCCATGGGCCGCGTGCATGGCGGCATGATCGCTGCGCTGGCCGATGCAGCGATGGGGATTGCATTCGGCAGAACGCTTTTTCCTGGCGAAGATTTCTCGACGATCGACATGCAGGTGCAGTTCGTTCGTCCGGTTTTGGCCGATGTGATTCGCGCCGAAGCGAAGGTGGTTGAACGCGGTTTAAGGATCGGCTTTGTCCGCTGTGAGATTACAAACAGCCGAGGCAAGTTGGTCGCGACAGGGACGTGTACTTGCACGGTACTGTAGGGGACGATCGGGTTCGGTTGCGGCGGTCGGCGCCCGAGCACGTTGCTGTAACGCCCGAAGTCGGCTTGTTGTTTGAAGCCATATTCCGCTTTTTGAGGGCTGGCCTAACGGCATTAAAGCCCGATCGCAGCTTGCAGGTTGCGTTCTTCTTCAGTCAGGTCGAACATGTCAAAAATCAACTGCTGATCACACTCCCGCTGTTGGACTTTACGCCGCGCGAACATGCGCGCCTGGGTGCTGATCATCACTTCGGGTGGCAACGTTGCGGTTTGTCCGAACAGGCGAGCGTAGTTCACGAAACTCGGCACGTTGGAAGTCACAAACCCGTACAGCATGCTGCACACGCCGATCACTTTGCCGGTGAAAATTCCTGTGTTAATCGCAGTTTTCGAATAATCGCCCATGATGCAACCCATGAACTGCATTTCCGTTGCCACTTTATCGGTGCCGTAATCCATATTGATGGTCCCGTAAGTATTCTTGAGGTCGCTGTTGCACGTGCCGGCCCCCAGGTTGATCCAACTGCCCAGATAGCTGTGCCCCAAGAATCCGTGGTGCTGCTTGTTCGTAAACGGCTCAATTACCGACGCTTCGACTTCCCCGCCCACCTTGGTGGTGTGTCCCAGCGCGACGGCGTCTTTGAGCGCGGAATGTTCGATGATACGGCTGCCTGCGCCGATGTGGACCGGTCCGGCCAAAAAGCAAAACGGACCCACTTTCACATCGCGTTCAATGATGATGGGGCCTTTGGAAGTGTCGATTACCGGGTATTGGCCGATCATCGCCCCTTCGGAAACAAAAACGCCATCCTGCAATTGCGTGTACTGGCCGTTTGTGATTCGCCATTGCATCGCTTCATCCATCGTCCGCATGTGGTGATAAACGATATCGTTGGGCCATTTGAACGTCTCGGCAATGCGGTCCGAGGCGGGTAAAGAAGCCGCCAGCCGCGCAATTCGTTGTTCCAGTGCTGGGGACCACTGCATTGGTTCCGTCGTCGACACCGCGGAGAATGTACCCGCATCCGTGGTGATGGGCACCGAATCTGCAGCGTCGGTGGCGTCCGGCGTGGCAAGATAAGCGACCGCGACGGTGCCTTCGCCGTCGCGGATCACGATCGGCTGGGCGTTGCGAACAATTTCACTTAACAGCTTAAAAATTCGCGGCGATGGCACTAAACGAGCGTTAACAAACAGCGTGGGACATGGCATCGGGGATGCGGTCGGGGCTTGATCGATGGAAAAATCAAGCTTCTGAATAGCCCGAAGGTGGGGTCGGCAGTCTGCTAAGATGGGCAAGTTAAGATGCCTCAACCAGTCGATCAGCCGGTGGGACGCACATGAGATCGCGTATGCGGGTCTAGCCGTTACAACCGGCGCGAGCCGCTGGACAGCCGCGTCCTCGAAGCAAAGGATGGTGGGTTGAGAGGACATATTGAGTAAGATGCTAAAGGCTTGCAGTCGTGAAAATACGCAAAATCGGGTTCGGTCGGTTTCGTCGCAACGGTTATAGCGTCAGGACCCGAAAGAAGGTTGAATAGAGTGGCAGCGGAGGCCAATCCTCGGTGGTTGAACAGCCGATCTTACGGATATTGGGTCTGTGAGTAGAATTGCAATCACGTAGCTGGGGCAATTTGGGTGGCTTAGGCCGCTGGTAAATCGTCCCGGCGTGGTAAATAAAAGAAGAACGAGCGATTTCGCGAGTGACCTTACGAAGTTGTTTGGGCCCAATTGGCCTTTGAGTAAATAAGATGTGGCGATCAATCGCATCGTGACATCCACCGGAAGCCCCCGAAGTTTGTACACGTCATCTCCCATGCTAAAACGATCCCCCCTGACGCCGCAGCGTTTCTTCGGTTCCGCTGCTCCACCAACGGAAAATCTGTTGGCA